>DATEMM010000178.1:0-17136 GCA_035275605.1 Pyrinomonadaceae bacterium | reverse complement strand
CCGCCTGCGAGAAGCTCTGCGTCTCCACCAGGTCGCAAAAGATTTTCAGGGTCTCGATCTGCATTAGCCGATTTTCAGTTTCGAGTTTTCGGTAAAGCGCCGGGCTGAAAAGTTCTCAGTTAGATTATCCTGGCGAGGCCGGACGATCATCCTTTGGAAGAAACTCATCACTTTCTTCCTGCGTCGCCAGAGTGTTGACTATGCACACTCATCAATTATAATCCATAGCCATCTGCCGAAGTCTCTTCAAAGCCGCTGACCAGACTTCTCACGCATGTTCGGCACCCACTCGAACTGGTTAGCTGGCAGATACTCGATTACAGCTCAAAGAGCATCTGGTCTGTGAAGACGCTTCACAGATTGGATACCTCTTTAACTATCTCCCTCGGACTGAGGAGACGCAGATGGATCCAAGAATCCAAAGAGCTATCCGTTTGATGACGGCTGACCTACGTCCCGAGATATCGATTAACGAGCTGGCTAAATCCCTCAACCTCTCGGAGTCGCGTTTACGCCATCTCTTCAAAGCCGAAACGGGCGTCTCGCCCATGCAGTATCTCAAAGCGCAAAGGATTCAGAGAGCCCGTAAGCTGCTGGAAAACACTTTCCTGAGCGTGAAAGAAGTGATGATGGAAGTCGGGGCGAAAGACAAGAGCCATTTCATCCGAGACTTCAAAAAGGCGTTCGGTCTCTCACCTTCACAACTGCGCGCTCGGTATTTGAACCCCGAGCCAAAGAGAATTTCCACCGAATAGTCGGAACGGCCACCGTTTAGCCATTTTCGCTACCCATTAGGTCTTGTAAACCTGCGACGAGATGTTTACCTTGGAGGCGGTACTTTTGTCCTGAGAGATTTCCTCAAATCTCGAAGGTCAATTCGAAATAATCAATCAGAAAACATTGTAATGGAGTTCCCTCGCTTTGTATTCCGCTCTGTGCCGAAAAGCAGCTCAAGTGCTTTTCGCCGCCGCAGTACGTCGCAAGACCAGCGCCGGGAAACCCGTCACGTACTATTCTTCTCAACTGATTGAACGATTAAAGCCCTGTTACTACCGGCAAGTAGTAACAGGGCTTTTTTAACAAAAGTGCTGCTTGTGAACTAGACGCCGCTCCTCTTGCTGGGACGAAAGTGCCCCGCCCCGGCGGCGCTCAAGCTTTCTCTAACCAACACGCTCCTGCCCCATCTCAGATTTGCAGAAGTCTGCACACACACTCTTCGTGTGCAAAGACGACTGCGCTTACTAACCTGAAACCTAATAAGGAGAAAGAACCGCATGAGAACCTCGCTTACTAAGCAACTGACCGGACTGGTCATTGCCACAGGATTATTGATTGGCTCGATAGCGACACCCGTTTTCCCCGCGCCTCAGGCATCTCTGGCAGGCGTCGTCAACAGGGCGGCCTTGATGCGAAAGAGCGGTCGGCCAGGCTCTCAATCCTCTCACCCGCAACCAGGCGAAGGAAAGAAGGAGCGGGCCAGAGAAATCTACGGCAAGCTCCCTCTTAACTTTGAGATCAATCGCGGACAGACTGATGAATCGGTCAAGTTCTTGGCGCGAGGTCGCGGCTACAATCTCTTCCTGACCTCAACGGAAGCGGTGCTCAGCCTGCGCAAAGAGACGCGGCACGGCAAAACTGAGGGCCTGATGGCCAAAGCAGGTCGCGGGAGGAATCCTTCTACACGCTCTCACGGGCCGTCCACGCTCAGTACACTGCGCATGAAACTCGTCGGCGCTAACAGCGAAGCACAAGTCAGGGGAGAGGAGCAGCTCCCTGGCACAATCAATTACTTCACGGGCCGCGATGCTGAGAAGTGGCAAAGGAATGTTTCGAGCTACGCGAAAGTCAGATACGAGAACGTCTATCCCGGCGTGGACATGGTTTATTACGGCAACCAGCGAGAGCTTGAGTATGATTTCGTGCTCGCTCCCGGCGCAAATCCAGGGAACATCAGGCTGGCCTTCACAGGGGCACAAAAGGTGAGCGTCGCCGGGAACGGCGACCTGATCTTACAGACAGACAACGGCAATCTTATCCAGCGCAAGCCTGTAACTTATCAGGAGGCGAACGGCTCAAGGCGAACCGTCGCCGCCCGCTACGTTATCAGGGACGGGCAGGTCGGCTTCGAGGTCGGAGACTATGACACGAGCAGGCCGCTCATCATCGATCCCATTCTGAGCTACTCGACCTACCTGGGCGGCGCTGGTTACGACGCGGCCTATAGCGTGACGGTTGATGCGGACGGCAATGCTTATATAGTGGGCACGACCGCTTCGGCTGATTACCCGGTTACGCAGGGCGTGGCCCAGGCGGCCGTTGGCGGCGACAATGCTCTCGGCGACGCCTTCGTGACGAAACTGAATGCGGCTGGCACAAGCCTGGTCTATTCGACGTATCTTGGCGGGAGTGACGTTGATTACGCTTACGACATAGCGGTGGACGCGGACGGCAACGCCTATGTCATGGGCAGCACCGTCTCGTCGGACTTTCCCGTCACGTCGGGCGCGTTTCAGACTACGAACGCAAGCAGCAACGGGTCGGAAGACGGTTTCGTGACCAAGTTGAACGCCACGGGCTCTACCCTTCTCTATTCGACTTACCTTGGCGGCAGCGGTGGTGATAGCTGTCGTGCCATCGCGATCAACTCGCTCGGCGAAGCTTACGTCACGGGTAGCACGCAGTCTGTGGATTTCCCGACCACGTCCGGGGCTTATCATACGGGATTGAGCGAAGGCGATTCCGATGCCTTCGTCACGAAACTTAACGCGACGGGCACGGCTCTCTCCTTCTCTACTCTCATCGGCGGCAACAGCACCACCGCCCACGACCTAGCGCTCGATTCGAATGGTAACGTTTATTTCGTTGGGGAGACTTACACGAACGCGGTTGGCGGAGGCTCGCCCGCCTTGGCTTACCCTGTGACGTCGAACGCTTACCAGAGCGCCCCTGCCGCCGACGGGTTCGAGGGCTTCATGTCGGAAGTGAGCGCCGACGGGACGCAGCTTCTCTACTCGTCATACCTGGGCGGCACGATGGAGGATGGCGGCATAGGCGTCGTGCTGGATGCCTCCGACAACGTGTACGTTGCGGGCTATACGGGGTCATACGACTTCCCTGTCACGTCCGGGTGCGCTCAGCCGTACTTCGCAGGGCCTTACGACGTTTTCATCTCCAAATTCGACTTTTCTTCTCCCGGCACAGTTTCGCTCGTCTACTCTACTTACCTCGGCGGCTCCAATCTGGAAGACCCATACGGCGTCGCCGTGGACGCAGACGGCAACGCTTACGTGACGGGCTATACCACGTCGTATGATTTCCCCGTGACGCAGACGTCCAGCCACGGCTGGCTGAGCGCCTTTGTGACGAAACTCGACGCGGCGGGCTCACAATTTCTGGACTCCTCTTGCTTCGGCGAAGTTTACACCTACGCCTACGGTCTAGCGCTCGACCCGGCGGGCAACGCTTACGTCGCCGGGGAGACTACTTCAGCCGATTTTCCGACGACGCCCGGCTCAGTGCAGACAACATTTGGCGATGGCGGTTCCGACAGTTTCATCACCAAACTGGACTTCGTTACGCGAAACGCAGACCTTGCCGTCGAATTGTCCGCGACGCCTGAGGTGGCTCCTCCAGGCTCGCAGCTCACCTACCAGATCAACGTCTCGAATAACGGCCCGCATCAGGCCACGGACGTCACCTTAACGGACGAGTTGCCGTCCGGGGTCTCGTTCCTCTCGGCGACTCCGACCGAGGGCACCTGTGCGGAAGCGAGTGGCACAGTCACCTGCGAGCTGGGAGAGCTTGCGCAAGACTCAAGCGTGTACGTCACCATCGTCGTCAACATCACGGCCGCTTCGGGCACGACCGTTGAGAACACGGTCAGCGTCAGCAACACGACGACTGACCCCAACCTGCTGAACAACTCCGCGACCACCAGCACAGAGGTGCTGATGCACGCGGACCTGTCTGCCTACGCCACGGCGGAGCCTTACTGGGTAGCTTCAGGCTCGAACGTCACCTACACGGCCTACGTCACCAATAATGGTCCGAGCGAGGCTTCATCAGTCGTGCTCGCAGGCACGTTGCCGCCCGGCGTGACGCTGACCGGCATAGAGAATAATTACGGTTCATGCACGAGCGCTCCGGATGCCGGCGGCGGAACACAGTTCAATTGCACGCTCGGCGATGCGGACCTCAATAGCACGAAGACGATTACGTTCACGGGCAGCGCTACCGGAGACGCTTATACCTTGCTGCCCTTCGCCGCTACTGTGGACAGCGCCACGGCAGACCTTCAGAGCTGGAATGACAGCGCCACGGCCGGGTCGGTGATCGCCTCTGCGCCCGTTCCGACTCCGACGCCTGGCCCAACGGATGAGGCGCAACTCGCGTACACCTCATATGCCAACGGCGACATGGACATCTTCCGGCGACGAGCCGACGGGGACGGCCTGGTGAATCTGACGAACAATACGGCATACGAGGACAATTTCAACTGGTCGCCGGACGGAAGCAGGCTCGCCTTTCTGCGTTATGACTTCGACAACCTCGTCGTCTCACTCTGCGTAGTGGACGCAGACGGCTCGGACCTGGCGGTGCTGACGAACGTTTCCGGCGAATACATAGACTCTTTCTCCTGGGCTCCGGACGGCAGTCGGATCGTCTTCGAGGGACGTCCCTATACTCCCTTCGCGACGACCAGCGAGATTTACGTAATCAACGTTGACGGCACGGGACGCTATAGCCTGAGCGGGACGGACGACTTTAATTCCAGGCCCTCCTGGTCGCCCGACGGCACGCGTATCAGCTACCTGCATTCAACCTACAGCCCGTACACCTACGCCATGAACTACATCCGCGTGGTGGACCCTGACGGGACCGACCTGGTCACAGTCGCTCGCGACGAAGATGAAAGAGACTTCGCCCCGGAGTGGTCGCCCGATGGCACGCGGCTGGTTTTCACGCGCGCGTCCGCGGATTCCACCAACGACATCTACACGGTCGGGGCGGACGGCAGCGACCTGCTCAGACTAACCGACGACTCTTTCTCTCATTCCCTGAACCCGCACTGGTCGCCGGACGGAAGTCGAATCTCTTTTGGCAGTGAGCTCACAGCAGGGTCTGTGCTCGAGATAATCAATGCCGACGGGAGCGGGCGAACGGCGCTCAGCATTCCTTCGGAGGGAGGCGCGTACTACAGTAGCGGCGGCGAAAAGTGGTCGCCCGACGGGACACGGCTGGCGTTCGCTTACGTCACCGGCTGGTTTCAGAGCGGGACCGTCTGCGTCATCAACGCAGACGATACAGACTTTCACTGTCTCGGCAACGCCCTAGAACTCAACCAGAGCCCCGACTGGTCGCCCGACGGCACGCGCCTGGTTTTTACCAGCAGGCGCAACGGCGTCGGCAGCATAGACATCATCAACGCCGACGGCACGGGTCGCGTTGACCTGACTGATCAGGACGGTTCCTATGGCGCGCCCAGGTGGCGTCCCGCACCGTAATCGGATAACACTTAAGCCACTACCGAAACGATCAAGGGAGGCGGCATGACGCCGCCTCCCTTGATCGTTTTCGCTCCTCCCTGATTACTGGCCTTTCATCACTAATTTTTGGTCGTCCGTCGGTTAGATAATTGTCTCGGCCTCTTTTCGTGAAACAATTTTCGCTGCTCAGGATAAGTCACGCCGGAGGTTGAAGGGATGAAGAAGATTATTTTTATTGCCCTGCTTCTCTTGATTGATTTTTTTGCTGTGCGGCTGCCGATAAAAGCACAGGTGAAAGATAGTGATGTAGGAGTAGTCGCCGCTCGTAAAGCCAGGGACCGCGCCGACGTTGAAGAACTTCAGAAGATGGTCGCTCAAGCGAAGCAGGAAGCCGCCGGGAGGAACAGCTTCGAGGCTTACCTGCGCCTCGCTCTTTACCAATCGTGGTTGTGTGAAGCTCTCGAATCGCGGGAGCAGAACGAGAAATTGTTCAAGCAGGCCGCCGAAGAGGGCGTCGCCGCGGCGGAAAAGGCTGTGGAATTAAATCCTCAGTCTTCGGAAGCGCATCAACTGCTCGGCGATCTGCTGAACCAGCTAATCCCACACGTCTTCGGCGGCGGGATGCGCTACGGCAAACGGGCCACTGACGCTATGGATAAGGCGCTTGAGCTCGACCCGAAAAACGTGAGCGCATATGTGTCCAGGGCTATCAGTTACTACTACACGCCTGACTCCTTCGGCGGCAGCAAGACAAGGGCTTTTGAGCTGCTTAAGCAGGCCGTCGGAATTGATCCGCAGGAAGACTCGCCGCACATCTGGTTGGCGCTCTTTTATATGGACGCGAACCGAAAGGAAGAGGCTTTGGCGGAAATACTGCTTGCGCGAAAAGCCAATCCCGACCGCGTGTTTACAAATTACGTCTACCGGCAAATCACTGGCAACCAGGACGGCAAACGCGCGCCGGAAGCACCTGTTAAAAAAAGTTCCGGGACGAAGACTAATTAGCTTGGAAACAGGAGCAATCAAGATATGAATCATCCATGTCCCTGCCGTTTTAGGTTGAGCAAGCTTTGGTTAGTCATCGTCACTGCCGGCTTATACTCATTAATGACGGTGCAGCCCGCCTTTGTAGATTACGCGCCCGTCACGGTTAAGGCGCAAACCGGAATCCCGCCCGCCAAATCGCAGGAGCGTTTCGACAAGCTGGTCCGCGATGATTTTTTTGCGGGAATGATGGGCGACGAGATGAGGCTTGACCGGGGGATGAAATTTTGCGAAGACATTTTGGCCAAAAACCCTAAGCACGCCGATGCTCTAGTCTGGCACGGTGGCGGTCTCCTGGCGCGTGCGGCGCACGCTTACCGAACGGGCGATAGCACACTTGGGGATAAGCTCTGGAGTCAGGGCTTAAAAGAGATGAATGAGGCGGTCGCGCTCGCTCCCGGCAACATTGGAATTATGGTGGGACGTTCGGCAACTCTGATCGGTCTGGCACAGTCGGGCTGGGATTCTTCCGATGCAGAAAGCAGAGCTTTGCTGGAAAGCGCCCTGCTCGATTACGAAAAGGTTTATCAAAAACAGAGGCCCTATTTCAGCAAGCTCGACGCGCATAACCGTGGAGAGTTATTGTTCGGTCTCGCCAGCGGTTGGAGTATTCTGGGCGATGACGCGAAAGCCCGCCACTATCTGAATTTGATAGTCAAAGAAGTCAAGGGGACAGCCTACGAGCAGGAGGCGCAGAAATGGCTGAACGGCAAGGCGCGCGCGGTCGTTCAGCACGATTGCATCGGTTGTCACGCCGCTCAAGCTTACTGACTTGCTTATGGAACGGTTAAATAGGCTCAAACTCTACGACACACGATGGCTGCACATCGTCTGCGTGAATATCGCAATCGCTCTCGCCTTAGCGTTTGTTTTCTGGATTGTTCAAAGCAAAGCCAGTCAGCACAGTCTGTCCGCCGAGATAATTTCGTCGCTCTTGCACGCGGCGATCTACGGTCTGTTTTTCGGTTTTTCGATGCCTTACTTAAGCGCGCGACTGGTGACGCTCAGCGCTCCCTGGAACTGGGCGGCGATCACCGCGTCGCTGATGTTAATTACCGTTCTGGCAACCGGGCTGGTCGAATTGTGCCTGCTCGGACTCGGATATTTAAACGCCGAGAGCTTCGGGCGAGAATATTTTTTCAAGAGCTTCACAGTCTTTTTTATCGCGCTCGTGATCGGTTTGAGCATTCATCTGTATGAAAATTACCGCAAGCGTATAGAGGCCTGGAATCTTCAACTGCGGACGCACGAGTTGGAAAAAGAACGCGTCCTCAAGCTGGCCACAGAAGCCCGGCTCGCCTCGCTGGAAGCGAAATTGCACCCGCACTTCTTATTCAATACGCTCAATTCAATCTCCGCGCTGGTTTCCGAGGACCCTTTGCTCGCCGACAAGATGGTGCAACAACTATCGTCGCTTCTGCGAGCGTCGCTTGACGCCTGCGAGCGGAGCCGCACGTCTCTTGCAGGAGAGATCAAGCTGGTCAAAGATTACCTTGAGATTGAAAAGGTCCGTTTCCGTGAAAGATTAAAGTATTCAATCGAGGTCGAGCCGGAAATTCTCTCCCTGCAAATTCCTCCGATGATCTTGCAGCCGCTGGTCGAAAACAGCATCAAGCACGCCGTCTCGCCGCGACCGGAAGGCGGCGAGATAAAAATCTACGCGCGGCTGAAACTGAAGGAATTTGTTTTAGCAGTCTGGGACGATGGACCCGGTTTTACGGCTGAGATGATTCCCGGCGGCCACGGGCTGGACAATTTGCAATCGCGTCTAGCCGTCTTATCCGGGGAGCACGCGAGTCTCTCGGTTAATTCACAGGACGGGGGAACAGTCGTCGAGGTTTCGCTACCGCTCAATGGTTTACAGTAGAAATGAATAAGCTCACAGATGCCTTGCGCGTTTACCTGGTGGATGACGAGCTGCTGGCCTTAAAGCGGCTCAATAAGCTGCTGGCGACGATTGATTCGGTGGACATCGCCGGCAGCACGACCGACCCATCAGCCGCGCTGGAGTTTTTAGAATCCGAGGACATAGACGTTCTGTTCCTGGATATTCAAATGCCTGGGATGAACGGCTTTGAGCTGCTGGCCCGGCTCCGGCGGCAGCAGCCGATGGTTATTTTCACGACGGCTTATGACAGCTACGCGCTCAAGGCTTTTGAGGTGAATTCAATCGACTACCTCCTCAAGCCTATCGAACCGGAGCAACTCCGGCGCGCCCTGGAAAAGGTCGCACAACTGCGATTGAAGGCGCAGACGCTGGAAGCCAGGTCGCGCCTTCAATCGCTGATCTTAGAATTAGCGGATAGATTCCAGCCTCCTGCGCGCGGCGGCCTGAACCGCATCAGCACCCGCGTCGGCAATCGCATTCTGTTTCTAGATCTGGACAAAATCACGCATTTCTTCTCAGAGGACAAACTCACCTTTGCCGCGACGATCGAAGCCAAACGGCATATAGTCGATTACACCATCACGGAGCTGGAACAGAAGTTGGACTCCAAAGGTTTCGTTCGCATACACCGGGCCACTCTCGTCAATCTGTCGTATGTGGATGAACTATATCGCTGGTTTGCAGGCGGAATGCGAATCAGAATCAAAGATAAGAACCGAACGGAGCTGACCGTCTCGCGTGACCAGACGAAGACCTTAAAAGGGCGCTTGGGGTTGTAGATTCCAGGAAGGCCGGATGAATGAATGAATAAGAGATTAAAGATGTGCGACGAGGCCCACGGGCACGGTTGTCAGAATCGGCGTCAATTTCTGGTGGAAGCGAGCAGGCCCGCGGGCGGGTTGGTTTTAAGTTTGACCGCTCTCGGCTCCGTCCAGGCGCAGAGAGGTAAGAGCCAATCCACTAACAAAAATACCGGGCGGCAAACGGATAAACTTGTCATAGAGCTTGATGAGGAAAGTGCTTTGAATAAGGTCGGCGGCTGGGAAACGTTTGAGACGAGGGCTGGCAGGGTCATTATAGTGCGAACCTCTGCCACGAGTTTCAGCGCCAACTCAGCAGTTTGTTCGCATCAGGGAGGTCCGATTAAATTTGATGCGGGAACGTTCCAGCTTTTTTGTTCCTGGCACGACTCGCGTTTCAATATCCAGGGACAAGTCCTGAAGGGTCCGGCCGAAGCCCCTTTAAAGGCTTATCCGGCACAAAACGCAATAGTCTTGGACACTAACTGACAGAGCAGCGGCAGGCCGCCTGTTCCCTTCCTTAACTCTCATCCAAAATATTCCTTGACAGAGTTATAAGTATTCCTCACCTGGGAACGCAAGATTTTTCATTTTACCTTATATTGGGCGAGGATTATCATAGAGCATGCCAAGTAGAGGCGGGAGGATACAGGCCGAAAGAGGAGGCGGCCGTGTGGTTGCGTGTGCCGTGCGCCAAGTCATATAATTTCCGGCGTTCGGAGCAATCTTAAAATCCCGTCCCGCCTCGTTGAAGTTTTGTCAGTGCTCTCTCTCGTTGACAACCTTTTCGGGCGAAGGAGTGTTTTAAAGTGGCCATCCGTTTGAGCAGGACTTTCATCTTGCGCAAGCTCCACCAGTTGTCCGGCATCGTGCCGCTCGGCGCTTTCCTGCTGGAGCATTTCTACACCAACTCGAAGGCGGTCAACCCGGAGACGGGCGTCCGCGACTTCAACCAGGCAGTCGCTGACCTGCAAGGCATCCCCTACATCCTGCTCGTCGAAATCACATTCATCTTTATCCCCCTGCTCTATCACGCGCTCTACGGACTGTTCATCACCTGGGAGGCGCGCCCGAACAATTTGACCTACCCGTATCCGCGCAACTGGTTCTACACGATTCAGCGCCTGACGGGCTTGATTCTCTTCTTCTTCATAGCCTTTCACGTGCTCAACATGCGTTTTGGCATTATCCCCGGACTGGACACTTACGGGAATGCCGTGGCGCATCACCCTGGCGACGCGTTCGGGATAGTGGCTGGCGAGTTCAGTAAAACATGGATCTTCGCCATCTACGTCATCGGAATCACGTCCACCATCTGGCACTTCGCTAACGGTATCTGGCTCTTTATGGTTGACTGGGGCATCACGATCGGCGCGCGCGCACAGCGATTGACCGGCTACGCCTGCATCGCCGTCGGCCTAGTGCTGCTGGCGGTCGGCATCAACGCCCTCACGGCATTCGTCAGGCCGGGCGGAATCTGGGGAGGTCTCTTCTACTGATGGCAGCAGGAACGAACGGAATCAAGATAGCGATTGTCGGCGGCGGACTCGCCGGCCTGGCCGCCGCTATGAAGATCAGCGAGGCGGGGCACTCCGTTGACCTCTTCTCGGTTGTGCCAGTCAAGCGCTCGCACTCCGTCTGCGCGCAGGGCGGCATCAACGGCGCGGTCAACACCAAGGGCGAGGGCGATTCCACCTGGGAGCACTTCGACGACACGGTCTATGGCGGAGACTTTCTGTCGAACCAGCCGCCCGCCAAGGCCATGTGCGAGATGGCTCCCTCCATCATCTATCTCTTCGACCGCATGGGCGTTCCCTTCTCGCGCACCAAGGAGGGACTGCTGGACTTCCGCCGCTTCGGCGGCACCAAGCATCACCGCACGGCCTTCGCGGGAGCCTCCACAGGGCAACAACTCCTTTACGCGCTGGACGAGCAGGTCCGACGCCAGGAGGTGGGGGGCAAGGTGCAGAAGTACGAAGGCTGGGAGATGATGTCGCTTGTCATGGACGACCACGGAGTCTGCCGCGGCCTGGTGGCGATGAATTTGCAGACGCTGGAGCTCAAAGCCTTCAGGGCGGACGCGGTCATCATGGCGACGGGCGGACCCGGACTGATTTTCGGGAAGTCTACCAACTCCATGGTCTGCACGGGGAGCGCCGTCTCTGCCTGCTATCAGCAGGGCGCGCGCTACGCCAACGGCGAGTTCATACAGGTTCACCCGACCTCGATTCCAGGCGAAGACAAGCTGCGCCTGATGTCTGAGTCGGCGCGCGGCGAGGGCGGGCGCGTCTGGGTCCCACGTAAGCCCAAGGACACGCGCAACCCCTCTTCCATTCCTGAGAGCGAGCGCTGGTACTTTCTTGAAGAGAAGTACCCGGCTTACGGCAACCTAGTCCCGCGCGACATCGCGACCCGCGAAATCTTTCAGGTCTGCCTGGACGGAATGGGCATCGGCGGCGACAACCAGGTCTACCTTGACCTGTCGCACCTCCCTGCGGAAACCCTGGACCGCAAACTGGGGGCCATCCTGGAAATCTACGAGATGTTCGTCGGCGACGACCCGCGCCACGTGCCGATGCGTATTTTCCCTGGCGTGCACTATTCGATGGGCGGCCTCTGGGTTGATTTCGACCAGCGAACGAACATTCCGGGGCTGCTCGCCGCGGGCGAGTGCGACTACTCGATTCACGGCGCGAACCGGCTGGGCGCAAACTCGCTAGTCTCCTGCGTCTTCGGCGGCTTCGTCGCCGCGCCCGCGGCCATAGAATACGCCAGGAACGTGGAGCGTAACGGCGCGGACGGCTCGCGCATCTACGAGCAGGAATTGAAGCGGCAGGAGGAGATCAACGACGCGCTCGTCAAACAATCTGGCAAGGAGAACCAGTACGTCCTGCACGAAGAGATGGGCAAGTGGATGACGGACAACGTGACGGTCGTGCGCTACAACGACAAGTTGAAGGCAACGGACGCGAAGCTGCTGGAGCTG
This sequence comes from Pyrinomonadaceae bacterium, assembly GCA_035275605.1. Lineage (GTDB taxonomy): Bacteria > Acidobacteriota > Blastocatellia > Pyrinomonadales > Pyrinomonadaceae > QHXM01. Next base: position 4,932 of record DATEMM010000178.1, on the reverse strand, counting down.
CTCGACCGCTACCGCCACATCTCGATTAACGACTCGAATCTGTGGGCGACGATGGCGCTGCCGCACGCGCGGCACCTCAAGAACATGCTGGAACTGGCCCGCGTCATCACGCTGGGTGCCCTCAACCGGAACGAATCGCGCGGCGCGCACTACAAACCGGACTTCCCGAACCGCGATGACGAGAACTTTTTGAAGACGACGATTGCAGAGTATTCGGGCGAAGGCCCCGTGCTCTCTTACGAGGCGGTGGACATCTCGCTCATCAAGCCGCGCAAGCGCGACTACAGCAAGGGCAAGCAGGAGACGGATAAGGCCGCGGTCACGGCGGCTTCGACCGCTTCGGGCCTGCCGCCGAAAGAGGGAGCGAAACAAGTTCCCGTGGGCGGCGAGGAGCAGAAGCCGGAGACCTTGAGCGGCGCGGTCGTCTGGGCGCAGGACAAAGAACAGGTCAACGCGGCCGAGAAGGATGCGACTCGCAAAGAGCAGGGCAAAAAGATAGAGGACGCAGGGGGGAAATCTGACGAGGTATGAGCGCGCACTGACAGTACCATCGTTTCGTCTGGCAACGCGGGTTTTAGCTTTATGTCAACACAGCCGAACATCTATCTTTCGCCGGAAGAATTTCTGGCTCTCGAACGGCAGGCCGAATACAAGAGCGAATACTTTGACGGTGTCGTGTATGCACTGGCAGGGGCGAGCGAACGACATAACTTGATTACGTTGAACGCCGCCGCAGACCTCGTCCTACAGTTACGCGGCCGTTCGTGCCGTGTCTACTCCAACGATATGAAGGTCCGGCTGCCGGATTCCAGAAAGTTTTTTTACCCGGATGTGGTCGTGGTTTGTGGCGAGCCGCGCTTTCATGATGAGCGCACGGATGTTCTTCTCAACCCCGTCTTGATTATCGAGGTTCTCTCAGAGAGCACAGAGGCTTTTGACAGGGGCGGGAAGTTTCAGGCTTATCAGCGGCTGGAATCTTTGCAGGAATACATCCTGATTTCTCAGATCAAGCCGGTGGCCGAGCAGTACGTCAGGCAATCCGAAACTATCTGGAAATACACGGCGGCCATCGGCCTGGAAAGCTCGCTCACTCTGCCATCTATCGAATGCACACTCGGCCTGAGCACTGTTTACGACAAGGTCACGGAAAACGATGAGCGCACAAACTGACAACGGAACAAAACGGGTCGTCATACGCATACGACGACGCCAGAACCCGGACGCGGCCCAGTACTGGGAGGAGTTCGAGCTTCCCTACCGGCCGAACCTCAACATCATCTCCTGCCTGATGGAGATTCAGAAGAACCCCGTCACGCGCGACGGCAAGCGCACCACGCCGCCCGTCTGGAACATGAACTGTCTTGAACAGGTCTGCGGCATCTGCACGATGGTGATTAACGGGAAGGTCAGGCAGAGCTGCTCCGCGCTCGTGGACCAACTGGATCAGCCCATCACCCTGGAGCCGATGTCCAAGTTTCCGAACGTGCGCGACCTCATCGTTGATCGCTCGCAGATGTTCGACCACCTCAAGCGCGTCCACGCCTGGATAGAGATTGACGGCTCTTACGACCTTGGGCCGGGACCGCGTATGGATCAGGAGGACGTGACGGAGCGCTACGCCTACTCGCGCTGCATGACCTGCGGCTGCTGCCTGGAAGCCTGCCCGCAGTACGATGGGGACAACTACATAGGCCCGCAGGCCATCGCGCAGGTCCGCCTCTTCAACATGCACCCCTCCGGAAAGATGACGCGCGACGAGCGCCTCGAAGCCATCATGGGCGAAGACGGCATCACCAACTGCGGCAACGCACAGAACTGCGTGAGGGTCTGCCCGATGTCCATCCCCTTGACGAAGGCCATCTATGAAGAGAATCGCGAGACAGTCGTCCACGGACTCTTCGGCTGGCTGAAGGGATAAGGCCCCCATCAAAGGGCCTATGCTTTACAATAATCGCCCTCGCGGTCTTCCGCCGAGCGCCCTTGATGCTCATTTACGCCCCCTGACCGCGCCCCGGCCTCCCGGCATCACAGGCGTTAAGCATTGCGGCCCGAGCGTTTTTCCCACATTTTTTCTTGCCATCACAGGCCAACTTATATAAACTGCGTTTAAGGCAGCCCAGAAATCTGCCGCCTACGCTTTAAAAGACTCTTCCCGAACTACCATTCCGCAGGAGACCTAGACAGCTAAATATGCCTACAGACGAGTCAAGTGTGCGGATTGACGTGTCGCGTGCCGCCGTCACTTCAAGTCTCAATCGCGCTCGCCACCCTCAGTCGCTTGTCCGCGCTTTAGTTGGAGAACCAGCCTCCAGCCTGCTGGACTTTGATTATTGCAGCCTGGTGCTCCCGGACGGGGACGGCCAAGGGGTTCGCGTGTGGCGCGCAGACGTCTCGGAGCCGGGCGAACTCTCGGACGACGTTTACGGTCGCGCCGAGACGATCCTCGCCAGAGTCATAGACGATGGCTCTTCGAGGCTGATTGGGGAGGGAGATTTACGCTCGGGCCGCGCGCGCGAGTTTGGCGAGGACGTCCAGTCCGCGCTCGCGCTCCCGCTGTCCGCCGGCGGAAACTGTTTCGGACTGCTCTGCTTTGCGAGCCGCCGCACGGACGCTTACGCCAGAGAGGACATGGAGCGGCTAATGTGGCTGGCCGACCACGTCGCGGCCGTGGCGCAGATGATTCTCCTGCGCGCCCGGCTGGACATCGCGAGCGAGAGCCTGCGTGAGATGGATAGACTCAAGAGCGGTTTCGTCAACACGCTGGTGCGCGACATACGCCTGCCGCTGACGAGTGTGCTGGGCTTGCTGGAGCTTTTCGAGAGCAAGCTTCAGGCGCGCGAGCCCTTCGATTTGGAGGACCGCCAGCTCCTCAACAACGCCATAGAGAACGGTGACCGGATGCGTCATCTTCTGGACGATCACCTGGAGATAGCGCGCCAGCACGAGCAGCCGCTGACGCTGACGATGGAAGAGGTCAGGGCCGAGGGTTTGCTTGAAGAAGTGGCTGAGCCCCTGCGCGGCGAGGCGGCTCTGCGCGGCGTCGAGCTGAACATCAACGTTACGGTGCGCGGCCTTTCGCTGAGCGTGGATGCGCGGCAGACTCGTCGCGCGCTGTGCCACCTTTTGACGACGGCGCTGGCGGCCACGCCCGATGGCGGCTCTGTCCAGATAGAGGCGCAGACCATCATGGGAACGCGCGTCGGCGACGAAGGCAAGCGCTTCGTCATCATCAGTATTTCAGATTCGAGCCAGGGGATTCCGCCCGAAGAGGTGCCGTTTGTCTTCGACGCTTTCTGGCAGGCTTCAGACAACCGCAGCGCGGGCTTCAAGGGGATCGGCCTGGCCATCGCCAAGCGCATCGCGGCGGCGCACGGCGGAAACGTCTCCGTCCGCAGCCAGCGCGGGCGCGGCACGGTCTACTCCCTGGTGCTGCCTGCGAGCCAGCAGGTGGCAGCTTCCGAAATGCAGCGCATCCTGATAGTGGACGACGCGCCGGAGCTGCTGCTGCTTTTGAGAAAGCTGGTGGCGCGCATGGGCTACCAGGTCGAGGTCGCGTCCACCGCCACGGAGGCTCTTAATATTCTGCGGGCGAAGCCGGTTGACCTGCTGCTCACCGATTGGTCTATGCCCGAGATGAACGGCGGAGAATTGATCGCTGTGCTCAAGGAGGACGAGCGACTCTGCAACATTCCGACCATCGTCCTGACAGGGCACGACACGGACAGCGAGCGTGATGCGGCCGAGGCCGCTGGCTGCGACCGCTTTCTGGTCAAGCCCATCATGCGCGACGAACTCCAGCGCATCATCAACAAACTCCTCCCGACCGCCGTCATGAAGTAAGCAAAGGGCAAAGGGTCAAAGTAGAAAGGTAAAAGGGAAGACAAGGAGCAATCCTCCCGTCTTCCCTTTTGTCTTTTTACTTTCGCCTTCTTTAGAGGCCCAGCACGTTGACGAGTTCCTGGACGGAGGCGGCGCTCTTTTGCAGGGCGATGCGCTCCTCTGCCTGTAGGTTGATCTCTATGATCTGCTCCAGGCCGCGCGCGCCGAGCTTGCAGGGCACGCCGACGTAGAGGCCGTTGACGCCGTACTCGCCTTCCAGGTAGGCGGCGCAGGGCAGAATCTTCTTCTTGTCTTTGAGAATGCTCTCGGTCATCTCGACGGCGGCCGCGGACGGCGCGTAGTAGGCCGAGCCGGTCTTGAGCAGTGAGACGATCTCCGCTCCGCCGTTGGCCGTGCGCTTCACGATTGCGTCGAGCTGGTCTTTCGGTAAAAGCTCCGTGACGGGGATGCCGGCGCAGGTCGAGTAGCGCGGCAGCGGAACCATCGTGTCGCCGTGACCGCCCAGGACGAAGGCCGTCACGTTCTCGACCGAGACGTTCAGAGCTTCTGCCAGGAAGCAGCGCATGCGCGCCGAATCAAGGACGCCCGCCATGCCTATCACTCGATGCTTCGGGAAGCCGGAGCGTTTGTAGGCCACCTGGCACATCGCGTCGAGCGGGTTTGAGACGATAATCAGGATGGAGTCTGGCGAATACTTGACGACCTGGTCAACCACCTCCGAGACGATGCCCGCGTTGGTTTTCAGGAGGTCGTCGCGGCTCATGCCGGGCTTGCGCGGCAGCCCTGCGGTGATGATGACTACGTCCGAATCTTTCGTCGCGGCGTAGTCGTTCGTCGAGCCCGTGAGCCGCGAGTCGAAGCCCTCGATGGGCGCGGCCTGTGCCAGGTCTAGAGCCTTGCCCTGCGGGACGCCCTCCATGATGTCTACGAGCACCACGTCGCCGAGTTCTTTGCTGGCCAGCCAGTGCGCGGCCGTCGCGCCGACGTTGCCCGCCCCGACCACTGTGATCTTGTTTCGCTTGCCCATTTCGATGATTCCTTTCTAGGTTCGGAAGAAGTAGCCTGTTTTTGATCCGGATTTGAAATGCTCTA
>DATEMM010000177.1:0-10540 GCA_035275605.1 Pyrinomonadaceae bacterium | reverse complement strand
CGCAAGCTAAAGCTCATAGAAGTTCTGGACGTGGCAATTCAGGTCGCCTCGGCGCTGGCCGCGGCCCACGCGGCGGGGATAGTTCACCGCGACATCAAGCCCGAGAACATCATGGTCCGCCGCGACGGCTACGTGAAGGTCCTGGATTTCGGCCTCGCCAAAGTCACGGAGCGCACGCCCTCCGCCGTAGACACGGAGGCGGCGACGCAGGCTCTCATCAACACGGACCCCGGCTCTGTGATGGGGACGGCGCACTACATGTCGCCAGAGCAGGCGAGCGCCAAGGATGTTGACGCGCGCACGGACATCTGGAGCCTGGGCTGCGTGCTTTACGAGATGGTCACGGGGCACGTGCCGTTCGAGGGGAAGACGACGAGCCACGTCATCGTGGCCGTCCTGGAAAAAGAGCCGCTCCCGATGTCTCATTACGTGGAGGGCGTGCCGGAGGCGCTCGAATGGATCGTGACCGAGGCGCTGACGAAAGACCGCGAGGAGCGGACGCAGAGCGCGCGCGAGCTGCTCAAAAAATTGCAGCGCCTCAAGCAGCGCGTTGACACGGAGGCGGAGCTGGAGCGCTCGGTCGCGCCCGAGCTTTTACGCAGCACAGGCGGCGCGGGCGCGACGACCGCCGGACTGAGCCAGAGCCTGCACCCGGCGGCGAGCAGCACAGCGGAGCGCACGGTCGCGCCTTCGAGCGAAGTCGCTGCCAAAGTGACGAACGTCTCCAGCGCGGAGTACGTCGTCAACCAGGTCAGGAGTCACAAGAAGGGCGTCGTCCTGGCGCTCGCAGTCTTAGTTCTGGCGGGCCTGGCTTTCGGGATATACAAATTCGCTGGCCGGGACAACGGGGCCGCGGCCTCCGGACAGATGAAGATTTCCAGGGTCGTCACGGGCGTGGAAAACCTGAGCACCGCTTCCATCTCGCCCGACGGAAAATATATCGCCTACGCGCTCTTCAAAGACGAGAAGGTGAGCATACGCGTCCGGCAGGTATCGACCGGGAGCGACCGTGAGATCGTCGCCCCCCTTGAGAACGGGGGAATCCTCGGGACCGTCTTTTCGCCGGACGGCGAACAGGTCTACTACAATTTCACGCACCGCGAGAAGAGCCCGCTGGGGACGCTCTACCAGGTGCCAGTGATCGGCGGGCGCGAGCCGAAGAAGATTCTGGAGCACATCAACAACATTATTAGCTTCGCCCCGGACGGAAAGCGCTTCGCCTTTTACCGTAGCTTTTTGAAGACCGGCGAAACGCTCCTGATGGTGGCCAGCCTGGACGGCGGCGAGCCGCGCGAACTCGCCAAGCGAGGCGGTCAGGACTGGTTTCAGGGCACGCCCGCATGGTCGCCGGATGGGCGCGTGATCGCCTGTGGCATAGGGACCGAGAAAGGCGGCTCGTACACCACTATGGCCGAAGTGCCGGCCGAAGGCGGGGTCGAAAAAACCATTACGTCTTACAAGTGGCGCGGGCAAATTTGGCGTCCCTTCTGGCTGAAGGACGGGAGCGGGCTGATCGTCAACGGTAAGGAACTGCCGACGAGCCCGACGCAGGTTTGGCACGTTTCGTACCCGGATGGGGCCGTCAGTCGCGTGACCAACGACCTGTCTGATTACGGCACGGCGAGTTTTGGCCTGACGGCCGACTCCTCGACCATCGTCACGATAGCGCGCGAAGAGTCCTCGAAAATCTGGCTCGCGTCGCCGTCCGAAGAGGAATCGCGCGCCCGTAGGCTGACCAGCGGTAAGTACGACGGGCAGATGGGGCTAGACATAGCGCCGGACGGCCGCGTCGTTTACGTAGCGAGGACGGGCGACAACACGGACATCTGGATCATGAACGCGGACGGGACCGGGCAAAGGCAGTTGACCTCGAACGACGAACTGGAGGGTGATGTGCGGGTCTCACCTGACGGCCGCTACATCCTTTACACTTCCAGCCCGGCGGACGGCGTTCCTCATATCTGGCGCATGGACACGGACGGCGGCAACCAGAAGCAGCTCTCGCGTGGCGAATTCGCAGACTACTTCCCGAACATCTCGCCGGATAATCAATGGGTGGTCTTCTCCTCCTGGAGGTCCGGCAAAGGCAGGTTGTGGAAGATGTCCATAGACGGTAGCGAACCCGTCCAGCTCAACGACCTAACCTTCCAGGGCGGGATGTTCCTGCCGGACGGAAAGCACCTGTTCGGCGAGTATTTTGACGAGCAGGTCAGCCCGCCCAGGTGGCGCGCATCGCTCCTCTCCTTCGAGAGCGGGCAGATCGACAAGGTCTTTGACTTCCCGTTGAATGCAGGGAATTGGAGGATGGTGGACGAGCGAACACTGCTTTACGTGGAGGAGCGCAACGGCGTCAGCAACATCTGGACGCGGCCCCTGGAGGGCGGCACCCCACAGCAACTGACCAGGTTTACGTCCGAGCAGATTTTTAACTACGCCGCGTCGCGCGACCGCCAGCAGTTCGCCGTCGCCCGCGGCACGCTCTCGGCCGACATCATCCTGATTAAAGATTTCAGGTGAGCCGATTTGCGATTTTCGATTGGACGATGCAATATCGAATCGCAAATCTAAAATTTCATTATGCGCGTCACCATCGGACGAATAGAGCACGGCGAATGTTAAGGCTTGAATTAAAGCAACGATGAAGGTTCGTGATGTCATCAAGCTTATTGAGAAAGATGGATGGCGTCTGGTCGTGACCGAAGGAAGTCATAGGCAGTATAAGCACCCGGTGAAGCCTGGCCGAGTCACGGTCGCTGGTCATCGGAGTGAAGAGGTTCATCCGAAAACGTTGAAAAGTATCTTGGGCCAGGCGGGATTAAAGCAGTGAGGAGGTACTCAGAGCATGCGCTACGCCATGATTATTGAGAAAGGTGAGAGAAACTATTCAGCGTATCTGCCTGATCTGCCGGGTTGCATCGCCACGGGGAAGACCATCGAAGAAATCAGGGAGCGGATGAGTAAAGCTATAGACATGCACCTGCGAGGTATGCGCGAGGACGGTCTGCCGATCCCGGAACCATCTAGCATAGCCGAGTACGTAGAAGCGGCTTGACATAGAGGCGGGGCGACAGCTCGCGCTTGAGTCTGGAATTCACGGTATGCGCGTCACCATCGGACAGATCAACACGACGAACGGCGATTACGCCGGGAACACTGCGAGCATCCTGCGCGCCATCGAGCGCGCCAAACAGGATGCGTCAGATTTAGTCGTCCTGCCGGAAACCTGCGTGCAGGGCTACATGTCGTTCGACTGGTTTCTGGACCGCGACGTGGTGCGCGCCTCGCTCGGGCCGCTGGAAAAGATCATCCAGGCGACCGAAGGAATAACGGCCGTCGTCGGCACCGTGCGCCCGACCGAGCAGGGCGCGGGTCGTCGCCTCTACAACTCCGCCGCTGTCATGCGTGACGGCAAGCTCCTCGGCTTCTCCGACAAGACGCTCCTGCCCGAATACGATGTCTTCGACGACCCAAGGTATTTCGAGCCTTCGCGCGAGCGCCACCTCTACCCGCTCGGGGGCGGGCAACTGGGCGTCGCCATCTGCGAGGACTTCTGGAACGACAAGACGTTCTGGAAAGAGCGCCTCTACCAGCACGACCCAGCGGACGAGTTGATCGAGATGGGCGCGAGCGTCCTGGTCTCAATCAACGCCTCGCCCTTCAACAAGGGGAAGATGGGCCAGCGCTGCTCTATGGTCTCGCACAGGGCGAAGGCCGCGGGGCTGCCCATAGTCTTCGTCAACCTCGTTGGCGGCAACGACGGCATCATCTTCGACGGTGCCAGCATCGTCGCCGATTGCAAAGGTGAAATCATCCTGCAAGCGCCGCCCTTCGAGGAGTTCTTCGGTACGGTTGACCTGGATTGCGGAGTGGCGCATGACTACTGCCTGCCCGGCGACGACATCGAGACGGTGCATCGCGCGCTCGTTCTTGGCATACACGACTACGCGCGCAAGAACCGTTTTACGACCGCTGTTCTGGGCTTGTCGGGCGGGATTGACTCGGCCGTGGTGGCCGCGCTCGCCTGCGAGGCCCTGGGCTCGCAGAACGTGCTGTCGGTGATGATGCCCTCGCCCTTTTCGTCGCGCGGGAGCATTGAGGATTCGTTGGAGCTGGGACGGCGTCTGGGGATGAAGACCATCGAGCACCCGATCACGTCGGCGTTCGAGGCGCTGTCGAAGGAGCTGAATCTTTTAAAGCCGACGAGAGGCGGGGAAGAGCTTGCCGCTGAGAATCTACAGTCACGCCTGCGCGGCAACATCCTGATGACGATCTCGAACAAGGAGGGTCGCCTGCTGCTTTCAACCGGGAATAAGTCCGAGCTTGCGCTCGGCTACTGCACGCTCTACGGCGACACGAATGGCGGCCTGGCGGTCCTGGGCGACCTGCTGAAGACGGAAGTTTACGCACTGGCCCGCCACTACAACCGGGAGAGCGAGATCATCCCGCGCGAGATTATAGAGAAGCGCCCCAGCGCGGAATTAGCGCCTGGGCAATTCGACGATCAGTCCCTGCCGCCTTACGACAAGATCGACCCGATTCTCCAACTCTATTTCGAGCAGAAGGCGACGCCTGAAGAGATTATCGCAGAGGGGCACGACGCCGAGATGGTTTATGACCTGCTGAATCGCGTGGAGTCGCCCGCCAACGAATTCAAGCGAAGGCAGTTGCCGCCCACCCTCATCATCTCCAAGAACGCCATCGGCATCGGACGCCGCCGCCCCGTCACGCATCGCTTCCGCCGCCGGATGCCGAACTCTGAAGAGCGCGCGAACACCACGCGCGCCTGAAGAGCCTTCGCGGTCCTGTCAGTGCTTTCCGTCGGCGTGCCTTTCGAGCCATTCCTTTCGCAGGACGGCGTAGAGATATTCGCTCCCCCACTTTCCCTTGAACCAGATGTTCTCAATGAAATGCCCCTCGCGCCTCATGCCCAATCTTTCGAGCAGCGCTATGCTTCGCCCGTTATCGGTGTCCGCGATGCCCACGATGCGGTGAAACCCTAGCGCCCTGAATGCGTAACCGAGCACGGCTGTTGCTGCCTCGAAGGCTAGCCCCTGGCCGTGAAACTCCCGCGCCAGCGTAAACCCTATCTCGCCCTGTTTGTTCGCGAGCGTATTCAGCGCGACGTGGCCGACGAGCGCGCCCGTCTCCTTCGACTCCAGGGCGAAGGTGAACCAGTGTCCGGGCAGGCCGGGCTCCAGTCTCTTCTCTTTTTCGATGATGTCGCGTGCCTCCGCTTCCGTGTACGACTCCCAGCTCTGGTAACGCGCGACCAGAGGGTCATTCACGTAAGCCAAAAACGCGCCGAGGTCCGCGTCTTGAAAGCGCCGCAGGATTAGTCTGGAAGATTCGATAGTGGTAAAAGCCATCTAGTTCATTAAAGACCGTCACGCATCAGCGAGGGGAATCGTCTAACAAAAAAGAGCATCGCGCGGCTTCTCATGTGAAGGCACCTTTTTTGATGCGCACGGCGATGTAGATTGCGAGCAGGAGATCAAAGGCGAGGCAGACGAGAGGATACCAGTCCGGGACGAAAGCCGCATAGACGAGCTTGTGCAGGAGCAGGTCCCAGAGAGCGTGCGCGGCCCAACCAGCCGCCAGAATCCAGCCCGAAATCTTCAACCCCGCGAGCGCCACGAGCGTGAAGACGACGAGCCCGGCCAGCTCCGTCACGAGCCACCGGGGCGTCGCATCACGCGCGACGAAGCCCGCGTAAATCAGCGCCGCTATAAAAAGCCCGGCGGCGTAGAGTCTCAGCTCCCCTTTCACGCCCGCCCGACGCGCCACGGCGATGAACGTGGCGCACGCCACAACGCCAACCAGAATCTGTAGGATGGTCTGCACTGGGTCTTTGAGCCTCCCGGCGCTGCAATCAGGGCGCGCTATTTTCGATAATGGGTCAGTTTGAATAAATAAGCAGTGCTCAGGAGGCCGCGCCAGCGGCCAATTGAATTTAGCCCGGCCTTTCAAGGCCGGGTTCGCAATCACAAGATTATGTGCGTCGCGTCAGCGACGCGTGAATCCTTGCGGCCATTTCATTCACACGTCGCTAACGCGACGCCGTTTGATTCCCGCACTCTCCCCGGCCTTGAAAGGCCGGGCTAAATTCATCCCGCCGCTACGCGGCAGGGAGGTGGACGACTTTTGAGTTGTCAGCAGCTCTCTTTTCAAATTGACCCACCACACGTTTTCCGCGCAGCATAACAGACTTCTGCGCCGCGCGCTCTCATGTCTTCGCGCATCGTGCGCGGGAAATTTCCGGGCCGGGAGGTTGTCTGAAACGTAGGGCGTGATATGCTGGTGCTCAAAAGAAGACAGGCGGCCTCAGGTTAAAGAGTTGAAGGAGTGAAGAGCGATGGCGGAAGCTGACATCGGGATGGCGGGGCTGGGCGTGATGGGCCTCAATCTGGCACACAACATGGAGCGCAACGGCTACACCGTCGCCATCTGGAATCGCGAGGCGGAGGCCGTGGACAAGTTCATGGCGGGCGAGGGGCAGGCCACGCGGTTCGTTCCGACCAGAAGCGCGGAAGAGTTCGTCAAATCCTTAAAGCGCCCGCGCCGGATCATGATGATGATTAAGGCCGGCCCGCCCGTTGACTGGACGATTGACCAGTTCAGGCCGTTCCTGGAACCCGGCGACATCCTGATTGACGGAGGCAACTCATGGTTCGAGGACACGCAGCGCCGCGAGCGTGCGCTGAGCGCCGAGAACCTGCGCTTCATAGGCTCTGGCGTGTCGGGCGGCGAGGAGGGCGCGCTTTGGGGGCCGAGCCTGATGCCGGGAGGGGCGCGCGACGCCTACGAAGAGATACGCCCCGTCTGGGAAGCCATCTCGGCCAAGACCGACGACGGCGCTTGCACGACTTACATTGGCCCGGACGGCGCGGGCCACTTCGTCAAGATGGTGCACAACGGCATCGAGTACGGCGACATGCAACTCATCGCCGAAGCTTACGACATCCTGCGCCGCGTGCTCGGCATGGGGGCCGAACAGCTCGCAGACACCTTCGCGGAGTGGAACAAGGGCGCGCTCGACTCTTACCTGATACAGATCACCTCTGAAATCTTTCGCGCGAAGGACGAGGAGACGGGCCGTCCGCTCGTCGAGCTGATAATGGACAAGGCCGGGCAGAAGGGGACTGGAAAGTGGGCGGCGCAGGTCGCGCTCAATTTGGGCGTGCCCATCCCGACTATCTATTCGGCGATCGAGGCGCGCGTCATCTCGTCTCTCAAGGATGAGCGCGTGGCGGCAAGCAAAATCCTTTCGGGGCCAAAAGCGGTGCTGCGCGGCAGCGACATGAGCTTTATGGTCAACGCCGTCCGCGATGCGCTCTACGCCTCGAAGATCTGCTCCTACGCGCAGGGCTTCAACCTGATCCGCGCGGGCTCAAACGAATGGAAGTGGGACATCAACTTAAGCGAGATGGCGCGCATCTGGAAGGGCGGCTGCATCATCCGCGCCAAGTTCCTGGACCGGATCAAGGCTGCCTACCAGCGCGAGCCTGGCTTGACGGATCTGCTGCTCGACGAAGATTTCCGCGCCTGGATGGACGAGGCGCAGGCCATGTGGCGCGTCACCTTAGGCACGGCCCAGCAGCACGGCGTCCCCTGCCTGGCGATGGGCGCGAGCCTTGCCTATTTCGATTCTTACCGCACGGCCAACCTCCCGCAGAATCTGACTCAGGCGCAACGCGACTACTTCGGCGCGCACACCTACGAGCGCACGGACAAGCCGGAGCTGGGAGCGATTCACACGGACTGGGAACAGGCGGTGAAGAGTTAATAGAAATAGTAATGAATTCATGTGCCGCTACGCGGCGACGGCGGATAACAAGCTGCTCACTGCTCACTGCTCACTTCCTTCACGGTGTTCGTTGTTTGCCGGGCGGGACGGCGCGTGGAATGTCGCCGTCGTCGAGCACGATGGGAGTCTCCTGCGCGTTCGTCTTGAGCTTCGGCGCGGTGCGCAGCGCCGGTGGTAGCTTGGGGCGCGGAATCTTAACGGTCGCGACGTCGTTTGTGCGGCGCAGAATCGCGCCGCCACGGCCGGCCACCCACGCGTCAGCGCCGCCGCGATAGGCGACCGCAAACAGCGAGGCGCTCGTAATCGTCGGCTGCACCTCCCAGGTCAGGCCCCCGTCCTTGGTCCGCAGGACGCGCCCCTGGTCGCCCGTGACCAGAACATCGTCGCGCGCTGCGACGGCCACCGCAAAGAGATTGCCAGGCACCCCGCTCTCCTGATCCTTCCACGTCAGGCCGCCGTCGTCCGTTCTCAGGATGAGTCCGTCCGCACCGACTATGTAGCCGCGCTCAGCGTCCGCGAACGCAACGTCGTAGAGCCACTCTTTCGCGTTCAGCTTGACTATGACCCACGTCTCGCCACCGTCTTCGGTCCTGAGAATGGTGCCCTGCGAGCCTACGGCCACGCCGTGCTTCAAGTCCGTGAAGGCCACGTCTTCGAGCCACGCGTAGGTGTTGGCGGGGCGGTAGTGCCAGGTTTCGCCCGCGTCCTCCGTGTAGATGATTGTGCCCCGCGCGCCCACGGCCCACCCGCGCTCCGGACTGACGAAGTCCACGCCGAAGAGGTCTTCCTTCACGCCCGTCTGAACTGTCTCCCAGATGACTCCGCCGTTGGCGGAGCGGAGGATGGTCCCTTTCTCCCCGACGGCCCAGCCCTGTCTTTCGTTCACGAAGAAGACCCCGTTGAGGCGGGCCGTCGTGCCGGAGATTTGGGCCAGCCAGTCGCGGCCGCCGGAGCTGGTGTAGAGAATCTTCCCGCGCGAGCCGGCGGCCCAGCCGCGTGAACCGTTCAGGAAAAAGATGTCCGCCAGGTCATCGCGCCCGCCCTCTGTCAGTCGTTGCCAGCTCAAGCCCCCGTTGTCCGTGCGCAGCACCAAGCCTTCCGTCCCGGCGGCCCAGCCCGTCTGCACGTCCGCGAAGTAGAGCGTGACGAGCTTGGGGCTCGTCCTGACGTTGATGGAGAGCCACGTCGCGCCGCCGTCGCCTGTGGTCAGGACGACGCCCTTGTCCCCAGCGGCCCAGCCGCGCCGCTCGTCCGCGAAGTGGACGGACAGAAGATCTGCGCGCGAAAAAGTTTCCACCGGCGACCAAGTCTCGCCGCCGTCCTCGGTCCTGAGAATCAGGCCGCCGTAGCCGACCGCGAAGGCGCGTTTCTGGTTGACGAAAGCGATGCTCGTCAAAGGCTGCTCACCGAAGGGAGCCGAGTGCTTCCAGGTCGCGCCGCCGTCGCTTGTGACAAGCAGCGTCCCGCGCTCGCCGACGGCCGCGCCAGTCTTTTTGTCTATGAAGGCGACCGAGTAGAGGTGCGTCCGCACGGGCGTCTGCTGCATGTGCCAGGTGAGGCCGCCGTCAATCGTCGAGATGATGCTGCCGTAAGTTCCCACGGCCCAACCGTGCGAAGGGTCGTTCGGGGCGAACGTCACGCCGTAGAGATGATCCTTGACGTTCGAGGGGCGCAGCGACCACTTGCCGCCGCCGTTAGTCGTCACCAGCACGACGCCGCGCGCGCCGACCGCCACGGCCCGCGCCTTATCCTTGACGTAAAGGCCGTAGAGCGTGGTCTGCGCGGGCGACTTCTGCGCGTCCCACTCAAACCCTCCGTCGTCCGAGCGCAGGATGGCACCGTCCGCCCCGACGGCCCAGCCGTGCGCCTTGTCCTTGGCAAAGCGTATCGCGTGAATGGCGTTTCCCTGCGGGAGGGGGTTTTGCCAGAGCCAGCCGCGCGACTGTGCCAGAGCGTTCAGGGAGAAGAGCAGCAGGCAGGCCAGCACAGCAGGGCAACACCGAAACGCCTGCGCGAAACCCCTGCGCCGGACTGAACACGAGCCTCTGTTTGAGGAAGAAACGAGCACCTGATTTCATTGGCGGCGTTTTCGGCATGAGGTCTCACACGCTTACAAACGCCTCTTCTTATCGGGAGAGAGGATTATAAAGGCGTTCGCGGGGAGAAAGCGAATCGCGCGGGGAGACGCAAATTAAAGTTTCGTGTTCCGGGTTTCTGCCCGCTCGCAGTGGAAACCGGGCAGTCACCCTCAATCGTCTCCGGCCTTCGGAAACTCCGGGCTACTTTTCACCTGTCGCGCCTGCCAGAGATGTCGCCGGTTGTGCGTCATGATGAGGCCGAACGCCTGGCCCAGGCTCAGCTTAATCAGCCGGGTGACGGGCGAGTGCAGTTTAACGCGCGACAGGTTGAGCCCGTTCGCTTCCTCTACGAGCCGGAGCACTTCGTCCTGCGTCTGGAAGAAATCTCGCGCGACCGCGTCTGGAGATTGATGCTGGCGCGGCTTAAAGATTTTCGGGGCCTTGAACTTCATCTTCGCAGGGGGCTCCATCGAGCGGACGATCATGTTGCCGATGAGGCCGTGGCGGAAGGGGCCGCTGCCCGTCAACCCGCGCGCATGGGCGTCGCTCACCGCCGCCTTGATGCCGTTCATCATTTCGCGATTAGTGACGGTCAGGTGATCCAGACACTCGGCTATAGACCAGTGGCCGGGCGCGGCGCTCCAGTTGACCTGGATTT
>DATEMM010000176.1:0-2502 GCA_035275605.1 Pyrinomonadaceae bacterium | reverse complement strand
TCAATGCCGCGCCGCGCCGTGTTGACGTTCCTGGCCCCTTATAGCTCAGGGGGCGGCGACGGGCGGATTTTTCTTGCGCCCTACGTCGGCCCTCCCTTCTATGCCGAGTTCGTCGCTTACGCGGGCGCGCTGGCCATGATGCTGGCGCTGCTCGCCGTGTGGCTGAAGCGGGAGGCGCGGACCCTTTTCTGGGCCAGCGCAGCCGTCATCTGTCTCCTGCTCGCGCTCGGCGGCAACGCCCCCTTCGGGCTCTACAAGCTGATCTATCACGTCCCGCTCCTGAATCTTTTCCGCGTGCCGGCGCGCCACCTGATGGAGGTTAATTTTGCGCTGGCGGTGCTCGCAGGCCGTGGACTGACGTTCCTCGGCGCGTGTCGCCGCGAGGGCAGGGTTTGGCCGCGCGTGGCGGCGGCCGGGGCCATCATTTTCGTGTTGACCTGCCTCGCGGTGACATGGTTGCGACCTCCTGGATTTCGCCTGGGGCGTGTGGCCCCTATTAGCTTCCTGCGTGCGCCGGAGCTTTTCGTTCCCGTAGTAATCGCAGGCTTGAGCGCGTGGGCGCTCTGGTTCTACGCGCGCGACCGTGGAAGGCTTCGCGCCTCGGCGCTGGTGCTGGCCGTCCTGGCCTTAGACCTCTTGGTCTGGGGACAGTCGAGCGGCTGGCGCGTCAACAACGGCCCCCCGCCGGGCGACGAGTATTGGCGCGTGCCAGAAACGGTGCGGTTACTGCGCGAGCGCGAGCGGCAAGACCCGGCACCTTACAGAATCCTGACAGTGCCGCACACGTTCGACCCGGCGCGCGCCCCCATCCCGCCTGCAATCTCGCACTCGACCGACTGGGTGCCGTGGACGCAGCCGGACATCTACATGATGCACGGGGTAGAGAATGCCGCGGGTTACGATGGGTTCGGGTTTGCGCGCTACGGTCGTCTGGCAGGGGAGATGAAAGTGTGGGGGGAATTGACCTACCCCAACCAGACGTTGCGCGGCGCGAGCCGGGAGATTGACCTGCTTAACGTGCGGTACCTGCTTTCCATGAGACCGGGCCAGAACGCGCAGGCCACCTCGGAGTCACCCGACGGCTTCATTCTGGCGACGCGGGAATACGGGGGCTACATGTTCGCCGAGAGCATCCTGAACGTGCCTTACTTAAGCTCGGGCAGGAGCCTCTCATTCACACTCCCGCCAATCGGGGCCGAACGCGTCGCGCTGGTGACCGCCCTGGCGTGGTCGGCGGGCGTGCCGGATGACGCGGTCGTGGCCCACTTACGCCTGTACGGGAGCGACGGGCAAGTCTTCGACTTTCAGCTTCGCGCAGGCGCAGACACGGCCGAGTGGTCGTATGATCGCCCGGACGCGCAATCAAGCGTACTGCACAGGCGCGCCACCATAGCCACGAGCTATGAGGTGGCGGACGTGGCGGGGAGCTACGAAGCCCACACCTACGTCACCTCTTTCGCGCTTCCCGCAAAAGCTAAGATCGCGGGCGGGGAGATTACCCTTGAGCAATCAGCCGAATGGCCCAACCTTTCGCTGAGTGTGCAGCGCGTGTCGCTGGTAGGCGCGGGCGGGGCGTACCCTCTGCGCGACGATTGGGTGCAACAAGGGCCTCGGGAACAGGCGCTCTCGCCACAGGACATCAAAGAGCGTTGGCGATTGATCGCGCAGACGCCTTGGGTAGACGTTTACGAGAACAGGCACTCTCTGCCGCGCGCGTGGCTTGCGACCAGCGACCGCACTTTGACCGAGCAGGAGCAGCTCGAAGTCATACGCAGCGGCAGATTGCCGGGCGGAGAAAGCTGGGAACCTCTCCAAACCGCACTCGTCGAGTCAGAGACCTTCATCAACGGCGGCGTGTTGGCCGCGTCAGACCGTGCAGAGGTGATGCGGCACGAACCGAACCGGGTTGAGGTGAGAACCAGGGGCGCGTCCCCGTCAATCCTCGTCCTCAGTGAGAACTATTACCCTGGCTGGCGGGCGACGGTTGACGGACAGCGGGCCGAAATCCTACGCGTCAACTACAACCTGCGCGGCGTCGCGCTTCCGGCGGGCGAGCACACTGTGGAATTCGTCTACAGGCCGGGGTCTGTGCTCTACGGCCTCATCATCTCGCTCGTGACGCTCGCGCTGCTCGTGGCGTGGTGGTCTGGCCGCTGGCAGCGAAGGGCGCGCACGCCGAAAGAATCCAGGGAGGTGAAGTGATGCACCCGCAAGCAACACTCGCAGAGCCGCGCTTCGTCGAAAATCTTGACGACTGCTTCTTCTATCACACGATGGACTTGCCGGGCCTCGGGTTGGTTCACGGCCACTGGGACTTGCGCGGGAGATTCGATGACTACATCGGCGGCGTCAGCGTGGCGGGTAAGTCCGTGCTCGATGTCGGGGCGGCGACCGGGTTCCTGAGCTTCGAGGCGGAGAGGCGCGGGGCCAGGAGAGTTCTCTCCTTCGACATGAACGATGTCCGGCAGCAGGCGTTTCTCCCCTTCAAGGATAAGCTCCATT
>DATEMM010000175.1:0-15517 GCA_035275605.1 Pyrinomonadaceae bacterium | reverse complement strand
ATATCCAGTGAGCCGATGATGGCGACGACGTCGGCGACCATCTCACCCTCTGCCATGTGTGGGAGCGCCGAGAGGTTGACGAAGCTCGGGCCGCGGAAATGGACGCGCGCGGGCTTCGGCCCCCCGTTGGACTTCATGTAGACGCCCAATTCTCCCTTCGAGGCTTCGATGGCGTGATAGACCTCGCCCTCCGGAACGTCGAACCCTTCGGCCACAATCAGGAAGTGATGAATCAGCGCATCCATGTGCGTCTTCATGGCCTCGCGGTCGGGCAGCACCACTTTGGGTGCGTCTGCCTTGACCGAGCCTGGGCGCAAGCGTGAGAGCGCCTGCACGGCTATCTTGTGCGACTCTTTCATCTCGCGCATACGCACCATGTAGCGTGCCCAGACATCGCAGTCCTGCTCGATTGGGACCTCGAAGTCGTAATGCTCGTAGCCCGTGTAGGGGTTCGCGCGGCGGATGTCCAGGTTGACTCCGCTTCCGCGCAGGCAAGGCCCGGACAGCCCCCAGTCGATGGCGTCTTCCGCGGAGATGTAGCCTATGCCCTGCGTCCGCTTCTGGAAAATCTTGTTGCCTGACAGGAGCGTGTGAAACTCTTCCAGGGCGGCAGGGAAGTCATCCGTGAACTGCTTGGTCCGGCGCTCGAACCCCGAAGGCAAGTCCATCATCAATCCGCCGATGCGAAAATAGGAGGGCGTCAGGCGGCCCCCCGAAGCGGCCTCGATCAGGTTCAGAATCTTCTCGCGCTCGCGGAAGCAGTAGAAGAAGACCGTCATCGCGCCGATGTCCAGCGCGTGGGTGCCCAGCCAGACCAGGTGCGAGGCGATACGTTGCAGCTCGCACATCAGGACGCGAATCGTTTGCGCCCGCTCGGGAATCTCCAGCCCGAGGAGTTTTTCGGCGGCCATCACGTAGACCAGGTTGTTACCCAGAGGATTCAGGTAATCCATACGGTCCGTGATGACTATGCCCTGCTGGTACTTCTTGTACTCGAAGAGCTTCTCCATGCCCGTATGCAGGTAGCCGATGTCGGGCGTGGCGCGCACCACCATCTCACCGTCGAGCACCAGTTCGAGGCGCAGGACACCGTGCGTCGAAGGGTGCTGCGGCCCCATGGAGATCGTCATCTGCGTGTCCAGCGGACGATCAACGATTTCGAACTGTGGCGGAAAAGCAGTCATAATTTCGGATTGTGGATTGCGGATTGCGGATTGAAAAGACAGATTCTTCAATCCGCAATCCGAAATCTGCAATCAAGTCAGGCTGTACGGCTCGTAGCCGCGCAGCGGGAAATCTTTGCGGAGCGCGTGGCCCTCCCAGTCGTCTGGCAACAGGATGCGACGCAAATCCGGGTGGTCATCGAAGATCACGCCGAACAGGTCGTAGGTCTCACGCTCGTGCCAGTTGGCCGTCCGCCAGACGCCCGTCACGCTCTGCACGTGCGTGTCGTCGTCATTTAAGAGAACTTTCAGGCGCAGGCGGTGGTGCCGCGTGGTCGAGAAGAGATGGTAGTTGACCTCAAAGCGCGGCTCCTCTTCGGGGCCGCGGTCCGCGCCGCAGATGTCCGAGAGAAAGTTGAACTCAAGGCCGGGCGCGGTCTTCAAAAACGAGCAGATCTCCCTGATCTGCTCGCGCGGGACGATGACCGTCACTTCGCCGAAAGCCTCCACGACTTCGCCGACCCAGGCGGGGTTCGCATGCTGCAACGCCGCCACCAGCGGCGACGGCGTTACACTATTGCTAGGCGTGGGTTCAGCCTCCGGCGCGTCCGCGTGCCCTTGCTCAATCTCTTTCGACATCTGTTCTCTTTATCTATCCTGCTCCTGACCCAAATGTATTGCCGAACAGCTTCAATTCCTTAAACTCTGCTCTAGGACGAGCGGCGGCGCTCGTGCCGCGAGGGGATGGTGTAGGGCCTGGACCATTCGGCCTTCTCCTGCGCGGCCGCCTCGTTCATCGCTGAGACGCCGGAGGCTGGAAGCGTCCCCGGCGGGACGGCCTCGCGCGCTTCTTCGACCAGCACATCCTTGCGGTCGCGCACGGACTCTTTAGAGACCTTGTCCTGCAACATCATCACCGCGTGAATCAGCATCTCCGGGCGCGGCGGGCAGCCAGGGATGTAAACGTCTACTGGGACGACCTTGTCCACGCCCTGCACGATGGCGTAGTTGTCGAAGACTCCGCCAGAGGTCGCGCAGGCCCCCATCGAAATCACCCACTTGGGCTCCGGCATCTGGTCATAAATGCGCCTTAAGACCGGGGCCATCTTCCTAGAGACGCGGCCCGAGACAATCATCACGTCCGCCTGACGCGGGCTGGCGCGAAAGACTTCAGAGCCAAAGCGCGCCAAATCGTTCCGGGAAGAGGTCGCGTTCATCATCTCTATGGCGCAGCAGGCCAGCCCGAAGGTCGCGGGCCAAAGGCTGGACTTACGCGCCCAGTTAATCAGGGAGTCCAGCCGCGTGGTCAAAACTTCCGGCAGCGCCTCAGCGATTTTTTGTTCGAGCCCCATAGCGAAAAATCCTTCCGACTCAAAGTACCAATCTTCAGGCGGCGCGCTTGGCCCCTTCGCGCTTCCGCATCTCTTTGAGGGCGAGAGCTTCGGCTTCGGCCTCGCGCCTGGCGCGCTCGCCCCAGTCGAACGCCCCCTTCTTCACCACGTAGATGTAGCCCACCAGGAGGAGGACGACGAAGAGCATCATCTCGACGTAGACGAGCGTGGCGTAGCCTCCCTGCATGAACGATTTGAAGATGACGGCCCAGGGGATCAGGAAGATGACCTCAATATCGAAGAGGATGAAGATCATCGCGATCAGGTAGAACTTGACCGAGAAGCGCTCGCGCGCTGAGCCGACGGGGTCCTTGCCACACTCGTAGGGCATCAGTTTCGTCCGCGTAGACTTGCGCTGGCCGACGAGCTGCGAGAGCAGGACGTTGCCGACGGCGAAGCCCGCCGCGACGATGAACATCAGCAGGATCGGCAGGTAATCTTTGAGATTAAATCCGTTCATCCGAACGCACGGCCCGGTAAAGTTACACCCCGCGCCACAGAGACCGTCCCTCGAAAGAGACTGGCCCGGTCACGCCAGGTCAGAGATTGAGAATCATGGTACAAAGTGCATCCTAGTTCATGGATGGGTAGGTGTCAAGCAGGCTTTTGCAGGACAAAAGGGCCGGGCGAGGACGAGATTGACCGCCTAAAAATTCCTGTGCTACTGTTCAATCTAGCCCCGCTTCCGGCTCGTTTTTGTGCGCTTTCGTCTAATACTCTTGGGCAACCGAAGACTGTGATTACCGGCTTCAACACTGATGTCGAGCATAACGGTGTGGTCTATCACGTGCAGACCGAGGACAAGGGTCTGAAGACGCCCCTCATCCTCTCGCTCGTTTACATCGGCGGGACGATCATCGCCAGCCGGCGCACGCCCTACGACGACATGATCGCCGCCGGGTTCGACGAGGACAAGCTGGCCGAGCGCCTCCAACGCCAGCACAAACTGATCTGCGCCGCCATTCACGCCGGGCGCGTCGAAGACCTCAAGCGCCAGACAGAGCGCGAGGCAGGGGCTCGCTCTGCCGCCGCCGCCGCCCCACAGCCGGAAGAGTCGAAGACGGAAGTCGTGCAGGAAGTCGTGCAGGAAGTTGTGCAGGAGGTGGCGGAGGAGGACTCGGACATCATCCAGCACGGCAGCATAGCGGATTTCATGCCGCCCTCGATTTTCATGTCCCCGCCGGCGGCCCCTGCGGAGAGCGCCGCGGACGCTTCGGCCGAGCAGGTTGAGGCCAGGCCGGAGGGGCAGGCCGAGAAGGTTGATTCCAGCCGGGTGATAGATTATGACGGGGTCATCAACTACGGGGGCGATCTACAGATCAGCCTGATGGAAGAGAAGAAATTCGTCGCCGGCGAGTTCGTCAAGATCAGTGTCCGCGTCGGGAGCGGGGAGGAAGGAAAGGAGAGCGTGGCGGAAGCGACCGTCACGTTGAAGGTGCTGGGCTCCAGCTTCCGGCCGCTGATCTTCTCCGAGAAGACAGGCCCAGAGGGCAATGCGACCTTCTACGCGATGCTACCGTACTTCACGTCTGGCAGGGCGGCCATTCTCATCAACGCCACGGCGAAAGGGCACAGGGCGGAGTTGCGCCGCGTCATTCACCAGGCCTGAAATTCGAGAGGAAGCAGTCAAGTTGTTTGTCGAGATCAACGGCGAAGCGCGCGACGTCCCCGCCTCCATCAACCTGTCGGACCTCGTCCGGCACCTGGCGCTCGCCCCTGAGCGCCTCGCGATTGAGCTCAACCGCCAAGTCATCCGCCGCGCCGACTGGCCCTCCACCACCCTCCAACACGGCGACCGCATAGAGATCGTTCACTTCGTCGGGGGAGGGGAAAAGCAGGGATGAGGGATGAAGGATGAGGGATGAGGTAAAACCTCTTTCTTTTACTCATCCCTCATCCTTCATCCCTCATCCCTTTTTTTATCCCCCCATTTTGTTGTACAGTCAGCGGTGAAATCAGAAGGAAAGTTTGGGGCGTTTGAAGATGTCTACAGCAGTCGAATCCGGGCAGGAGAAGCTGGTTGTCGCGGGGCGCGAGTTCACTTCGCGTTTGATTATCGGCACGGGAAAGTATCGCAGCTTTGACGAGATGAAGGCGGCGCACAGTGCTTCGGGTGCGGAGATGGTGACGGTCGCAGTGCGCCGCGTGCCGCTCGACCGCAGCTCGGAATCCTTCCTCGACCATCTGGACCCGCGGCTCGCCATTCTGCCGAACACGGCAGGCTGCTACACGGCGGAAGAGGCCATCCGCACGGCGCGCCTTGCGCGCGAAGCTCTCCAAACGGACCTCATCAAGCTGGAGGTCATAGGCGACCAGACCACGCTCTTCCCGGACAACGAGCAGACGCTGGAGGCCGCGCGCGTGCTCGTCTCCGAGGGCTTCGTCGTCCTGCCTTACTTCACCGACGACCTGATTATGGCGAAGAAGCTGCTGGACGCGGGCTGCGCCGCCGTGATGCCCCTGGCCGCGCCCATCGGCTCAGGTCTGGGCGTGCAGAACCCCGCGAACCTGGCGATAATGCGCGAGCAGCTTCCCCATGCGACCATCATCGTGGACGCGGGCGTTGGCACAGCAAGCGATGCCGCGATAGCAATGGAACTAGGCGCGGACGCCGTTCTGATGAACACCGCGATTGCCGAAGCGCAGGACTCCGCCAAAATGGCCAGGGCCATGCGCCTCGCCATCGAAGCAGGACGCCTGGCCTACCTCGCCGGGCGTATGCCCAAGCGCCTCTACGCCAGCGCCTCAAGCCCGCTGACGGGTGTAATCAGATAGCTACAAAGAACTATAGCCGCCACAATTTCCTGAATTCGAGTGTGGCGGCTATTCTGTTTTTGCTCCACCGTAAACGCTACCAGGTGTTTCCATCTCTTCTAAAACCCGGCGAGAATCTTCTAGCGTCATACGGACTTGACGCATTACTGATAGTAGGATGAAGGTCGCCTGATACGAAGTTTCTGTTGCCGCCAGTTTCTGTATCGAGTCTCGTAAAGGAGGCGGCAACAGAGGTGCTCGGATAGGTAACTTGCGCGATGAATGTGCTGCCCACGGTCAGAGTTCCCGCGCCTGTGCCTGTTAGAGTCCCTTGAACGAGACGCACGCTATCCCCTGTGTTATTCAGGTCCAACGCGGAGCTGGTAGACGCTCCGAACGTGAAGGTGCTTGCCACCTGCACGATAGAGCCGCCGAAACTTGCGTTCGGCGCTGTAGCAGTTTTGGCATTAGTGCCGGAAAGGCCGGGGATGTTTGAGCTGGCCGCCGTGCCGCTCTCACCGCCAAAAACAACAATCGCTTTGCCCGGCTGGAGAATGGTATTTGCCGGGAAGAGGTGCCTCGCGGTTGTCGTCCCGTCGTAGAGTCTTAGTCCAGACAGGTCCAGGGGCACAGTCGTGACGTTGAGGATCTCTACAAACTCGTCGCGCGAATTTGTAATATCACCGTCCCTGTTGGCGTCGCTGGTCGCGTTGCCGTTGGCCGGAGTCGCAAAAACTTCGTTGATGACCAACTCATCTGTCGCAGGCTTGCCTGCCACGGTCAAAGTGGCTGCCGAGCTTGTCACGCTGCCAGAGGTGGCCGTGATTTGAGTTGTTCCTGCGGCGACCCCGGTTGCCAGCCCGTTGCCGTCTATCGTGGCGACCCCTGGGTTGCTCGAATTCCACGTAAACGTTACGCCCGTGAGTGCGTTGTTACTTGCGTCGAACGCTTGTGCAGTGAACTGCTGCGTCCCGCCTATCACAATCGTCGCAGATGCCGGTGTGACAGTAATGTGGTCTATCACCGCCGGGGCAGCGTCGTCGTTGGTGATTGTTCCCACACCCTGGCCGTCCCCGCCCGTGAGGGTTGCTCCCGTAACGTTCGTCACGTTGACGAAGAACGTCTCGGTGGACTCGACCGTGTCGTCACCGTTGACCGTCACGTCGAAGGTATAGAATTGATTCCCCGCGGTAATCATCTGATTGGTGAGGCTGCGCGGTTCATAATCGTTATTCGCATCGGTCGCCGTGTTGTCCTGCGTCGCGATGTCGAACGTGACCGTAGAGGTGGCGGGCGCCGACAGGCTGACCGTAAACCTGTAAATGGTGGTCGTCGCGGAGGCCCCTTCGTTGTGCGTAACGTCGTCAATCGAGATCGTAAGCGGGGCGTTGATCGTCAACGCAGCCGTGCCCTGCTGGCCGCCCGCACGCGCGCGTATGGTCGAGCTTCCGGCAGCAATGCCCTTCGCCACCGTCGATTGGCCAGTGGTCGGCGCGACCGTGGCTTTCGTCGTGTCGCTCGAATCCCAGATAAAGGAGACGTTCGGCACTATGACTTCCGGCCCGCCCACGTTGCTGTAAGCCGTCGCCGTGAACGTCTGCGTCGCGCCGATGTTGACGGAAGCCGTCGCGGGTAAGACCTCTATACGCGTGATGGCGGGCGAGCCAAACGGCGTTCCGTCCGCGCGCGTGCCGGGGCTGAAGGTCCGACCCGCCGCGTTTGTCGCCGTGGTATGAGAGACGAAGGAGCCGCCGGTTGTGCCAATCTCCGCGTCTGGCGAGCGCGTCACGGATTGATCGGTCGCGCTCGCGTAAACAACCTGTGCGATCTGCACGTCAGTCCCACCGACGTTGAGCTTAACGGTGACTGTGTCGCCGCCGTCGTTGAGGCTGAGCGTGCCGGGCGCGGCGAAGACGAGCGCTCCGCCAAACGCCGGGTCATTGACGGGCGGCGTCCCACCGCCGAAGACGACGACGGCGCGGCCAGCCGCGAGCGTCGTTCCAGCCGGGAAGGTGTAGCGCGAAGTGGCTGCGTTGGCCGCGTCCGTGATGACGACGTTCGAGAGGTCAACCGGCGCGTTGGAGTTGTTGAGCAGCTCGACGAATTCATCGTCGTCCGAATCACGCACGCCGTCGCGGTTCGCGTCGCCCTCTATGACATCGGTCGTCGCCACGTTGTCCGGGGCAACGTCCGCGTGAATCTCGTTGATGACGAGAGGCACCTGCACGTTCAGCGTCGCCGTGCCGGAGACGTTGCCGCCGATGCCATCCGACGTCGTCGCCGTGATGGTCGTCGTCCCGATGCCAACCCCTGTCGCCAGCCCGTTGGCGTCAATCGTCGCCACGTTCGTATTGCTGGAACTCCAAGTGAAGGTTGCGCCCGCGACTGGTTGATTGCCAGCGTCAAAGGCGGTCGCCGTGAACTGCTGCGTCTGCCCGCGGTTGATCGTGGCGGATGAGGGCGAGACGGTGACTGAGATGACGGACGCAGTGGCGTCGTCGTTCAGGATGGTCCCCAGTCCCTGGCCGTCCAGAGTGGTCGCCCCGTTGACGTTGGTGACGTTGACGAAGAAAGTCTCGGATGGTTCATCCACCGCGTCTCCGTTGACCGTCACGTCAAAGGTGTAGGTCTGGCTGTTGGCGGCAATCGTCTGATTGGTGAGAATCCTCGGCTCGTAGTCGTTGTCCGCATCGGTCGCCGTGTTGTCCTGTGTGGCGATGTCGAAGGTGACAGTGCCCGGCGCTGGCACGGACAGGCTGACCGTGAAGGTGAAAGTAGTCGTCCCGCCGGTGCCTTCGGCCTGGGAAACGTCGTTGATGGAGAGCGTGGGCAGGTCGTCGTTCTGGATTGTGCCAACACCCTGGCCGTCCGTTGCGGTCGCGCCCACAACGTTGGTGACGTTGACGAAGAAGGTCTCATTGGGCTCGACCGCCGTGTCGCCGTTGACCGTCACAGTGAAGGTGTAGGTCTGTTGCCCTGCGGGGATAATCTGGCTCGGCAGGCTCTTGGCCGCGTAGTCGCTGTTGGCGACGGTCGCGGTGTTGTCGGCCGTTGCGATGTCGAAGGTCACGTCCGCCCCTTGAGCGGGCGCTGACAGTTGCACGGTGAAGGTCGCCGTGACGGTCCCGCTGTTTCCTTCAGTGACGGTCGCGTCGGTGATGGTCAGGTCCGGCGTGACGCCCGCGGTGCAGCTATTGGCCGGAGACAGGCTGTTCCGCGGATTGGGCGTCTGGACGAAGAAGTCCGCCGCGTTGTCGTTCGTGTCCTGACAGCCTCCGCCTCTTCTGAAATCTGCCGTAGTGTTGCTGGGAGCGGGCGCAGGACCCGTCGGACCTTCGTAGCAGCTCACACTGCCGTAGCCCACGAAATCAACAATCGCCCCATTGTTCGGATTAAACGGAGTCGCGCCGTCATCGCCTGGGCAGATTTCCTCCGGCAGCAGCGTCGTGCCGAAGACCAGCGCGACCTTGCCGCTCGTATTGCCCATCGCGATTGACCCTGTGGCGTCTGGCGTGGGCAGCGGCGCGCCTGTGGTCGTGCCGCCCGCTTCCTGGATCAGGAAGTAACGTCCGGGGGCGATAGTGCCCGAAGTCAAATCGGTCTTACTCGTTCCGAAAGGCGCCCCGGAGCTGGCGTATTGCACCGAGTAGGGCGTGATGGCAAAGTTGACCGTAGTCGTGCCGCGGTTGAAGATTTCGATGAAGTCGCGCTGGAAGGTCGCGCTGGAATTGTTGCCGCCGCCGTAGACCTGGCTGATGACCAGATTGGCTGCGTCATCGTTCTGAATCGTCCCCACTCCCAGACCATCCGAGAGAATCGCGCCCGAGACGTTCGTCACGTTGACGTTGAAGGTCTCGTCATTCTCCACCAGGGTGTCGCCGTTGACCGTGACGTCGAAGGTGTAAGTCTGCTGGCCCTCCGGAATGGTCTGCCCCGTCAGGCTCCTGGCCACGTAGTCGTTATCTTCCGTCGCCGGGTTGTCGTCCTGCGCCGTCCCGTCTGCCGTGGCGATGTCAAACGTCACGCCGCCAGCCGGCGCAGACGTAGACAAACTCACAGTGAAGCTGAACGTGGTGGCTCCGGTGTTGCCCTCACTCAACGTCACGTTGTCGATGGAGAGCGTCGGGAGCGGTGCCGACACGGTGGTGGTCGCCGTGGCCGAGTTGTTCGCGGTGTTGGAGTCAGCCGTGGCCGAAGCGACGGTCGCAGTGTTGGTGATGGTCGTGCCAGCGGCGCTGTTGGCCGTCGCGACCAAGGTGATAGTGGCCGACGCCCCGCTTGCGAGCGACGGGAAGGTGACGGTGCGGTTGTTGCCCGTGCCGCCGCACACGCCGCCCCCTGTGGAGTTGCAGGAGACGAAAGTCACAGAGCCCGGCAGGTCGTCCGTGACGACGACCGACTGCGCGTCGGCCGGCCCGCTGTTGGTGACCGTGATGGTGTAGGTCACATCTGTGCCAGTGACGACCGGGTCGGGCGAGTCCGTCTTGGTGATCGAAAGGTCGGCTTTAGTTAAGTCCAGGCAGCCCGACGAGAGGTTCTGCGGGTTGCTCGTGCCAGAGTTCAGAAGGAAGTCCGCGGCGTTGTTGTTGGTGTCTGTGCCGTTGCCGGACGCGCCGCCGGGTTTCCTCTCGTAGCTCTGCTCGGCGTCGCCCGCGAACGGGGCCAGGGGCGTGCCCTCCTTGTAGGCGGAGCCGGAACTCAGCCCGACTTGGTCAATGATGCCCGTGGTGGCGGTGCCGCCGGGGATGGTTAAGGCTATGCCGCCGTCGGCCGTGATTCCGGTGCCGTAGGTCTGATCGCCAGGGACTGAGCCACTGTAAGGCCCGCTCGAATTCGAGTTCGTCAGGAGATAGTGGCAGCCCGGCCCCAGCACTACGCCGGAGTTAATCGTTGCGGTCAGGTTGGTGGCCCCGGTGTTATTAGACCGGAAAATCTTGTAGCCCGAAATGTCTATCGCCGCGGTCGTGCGGTTATACAGCTCTATGAACTCGTCGTTGGCCCCGTTAGGCCCGCGCGTGCGGAACTCGCTGATGACGACATCGCCAGGGTTGGCGACGGGCGCGACCGTCAACGTCGCCGGGGAACTGTTCACAGTGGTCGTGCCGTTAGTCGCGGAGGCTGTAATCTGCGCCGTCCCATTCGTGTGGCCCGTCACGGTGGCGGTCGCGGAGCCTGTCCCAGAGGTCGGGGTGACGGAATCCACCGTGGCGACCGTCGTGTTATTCGACGCGAAGGTGACGGTCACGCCGCCTATGGGCTGGCCGAACTGGTCAAGCGCCTGCCCTGTGAACTGCTGCGTCTGCCCTGCGTTGATAGTTGCAGACGTCGGCGAGATGGTGACGCTCGTCAGCACAGGCGGGGTCGTGTTGACCGTCAAAAGACCGGATCCCTGCTGGCCGCCCGCGCGCGCCCTGATAGTGATATTGGTGCCGGGCGAGACGCCGCGCGCCGTCGTCGTCTGTCCAGTGGTCGGCGCGACCGTAGCCTTCGTCGTGTCGCTCGAATCCCAGATGAAGGAGACGTTCGGCACCACGACTTCCGGCCCGCCCACGTTGCTGTAAGCCGTCGCGGTGTACACCTGCGTCGCGCCAACGTCTATCGCCGCCGTCACGGGCAGGACTTCGATGCGAGTGATGGCGGGTGAACCGAAAGGCGTTCCGTCCGCACGCGTGCCGGGGCTGAAGGTGCGTCCCGCCGCATTCGTCGCCGTGGTGTGGGAGACGAAGGAGCCGCCGGTTGTGCCAACCTCTGCGTCTGGCGAGCGTGTCAGGGATTGATCGGTAGCGCTCCCGTAAGTGACGCTCGTAATCAGATGGTCCGACCCGCCAAAGTTGAGCTTGACGTTGACTGTGTCGCCGCTGTCGTTGAGGCTGAGCGTGCCGGAGCCTGTGACGGCGAGGACGAGCGCGCCGCCAAACGCCGGGTCATTGACGGGCGGGGTCCCGCCACCGAAGATGACGAGCGCGCGCCCGGCTGCGAGCGTCGTGTTCGCCGGGATGGTGTAACGATTGCTCGTGGCGTCGGCGATGATGACGCCGGAGATGTCCACAGGGGCGTTGGAGTTATTGAGTAGCTCTATGAACTCGTCGTCCTCGCTGTCGCGCACGCCGTCGCGGTTGGCGTCGCCCTCGACCGCAGGAGTTGAGACGTTATCGGCGGCCACGTCAGCGTGAATCTCGTTGATGACGAGAGGCACCTGAACTGTGAGCGTGGCCGTTCCCGAGACGGTCGTGCCGGTGGCGTCGCTGGTCATCGCAGTGATCGTCGCGGAGCCCAGCCCTGTGCCGGTCGCCAGTCCTGTGGCATTCACGGTCGCGACGTTCGGGTCGCTCGAAGACCAGGTGAAGGTCGCGGTCGGGATGGGCTGGTTGTTCTGGTCAAAAGCGGTCGCAGTGAACTGCTGCGTCTGCCCGCGGTTGATGCTGGCACTTGGCGGAGCGACCTCGACGCGAGTCACGACGGCCGGGAGCGGATTGACGGTCAGCGTGGCCTGATTGCTCGTCACGGTCGTCGTGCCGTCAGTCGCGGAAGCTGTGATGTGCGCCGTGCCTTCGCTGCGCCCGGTGACGGTCGCCGTGGCCACGCCCGTCGTCGTATCCATCGTGACCCCGTCAACGGTCGCAACGGTCGTGTTGTCCGAGGCGAAAGTGATGGTCACGTTCGTCATCGGGCGACCGAACTGGTCAAGCGCCTGCGCGGTGAACTGCGTGGTCTGCCCGACGGCTATGGTCAGGGACGGGGGCGAGATGGTGACGCTCGACAACTGCCCCAGGCCACGTGCGAAGGGCGTGCCGTTCACGCGCGTCCCCGGACTAAAGGCCCCGACGCTGCCCGGCGCGGTCGAGTGCAGCACGAAGTTGCCGCATTCGCTGTTCTGCCCTGCGTCGGGCGAGCGCGTCAGAGATTGGTTGGCGTCGCCGTCAAGCCCTGTCGCACCTCCGTAGGTAAAGACGTTGACGATTGTTTGCGACGCGTCGCGCAGCGTGACCACGCCGCCCGTGTTCGTCAATGACAGGCCACTCGAAGATGACGCCTTGAAGACCTGCGCGCCGCCGAACAAGGGGTTCGCAGGGTCAACGTTGCCCCCACCGAAGATGACTATTGCCGAGCCAGCCGGGAAGAGTGTGCCGGGCGCGAAGGTGTAGCGCACAGTGTCCGTGGAGGCGGTCGAGCTTCGCGTCAGCAGTTGATAACCGCCTATGTTTAAGTTAATCCCGGTCGTGTTGACCAGCTCGACGAACTCGTCGTCGCTCCCGCTCCTGGTCCCGTCGTGGTTCGCGTCACCGGACGGGCCGTCGGGCGGGTCCGCCAGCACTTCGTTGATGACTATGTCGCGGCAAGGGTTCCCGCTGAAGTTGACTGTGACGGGATTGCTGTCGCGCGTGTTGTCCGTGCGTATCACCAGGATGACGTTCCCGGCCCCGCGCAAATCCGCTGGCACAAGGACGTGGACCTCGTCCATGCCGGGCATATCCGGCGAGGCCATGAAGGATTCGACCGTCAGGGCTCGCCCGCCAGCCGTCGCCGTGACCTGCGTGGCGTGGCGCACGCCTGTCGTGAAGATGACCAGACGCAGTTGGCCGTTGGTAGGGTCGAACGGGCCGGTCATGCCTGTGTCCGCGTCGAGCACGACGCCCTCGCCCACGCCGTCGCCGCTGCGCGTAAAGATGCCGGGCGCGGCGTTCAGGACCGCGACCGTGCCGCGCGATTGAAAACCTTCGACGTTGGTGACGATGACCTCCGCCGTGCCAAGCTCCGTCTCGTGCGGGACGATGAAGTTGACCTGTGTCGGCGAGACGAAAGAGATTTGGGCGCGGCGACCGTTGACCGTGACGGTCGTGCCCTCAAAGGTCGTCGGAAAGTTACCGTTCTGATCTTTCGGGGCCTGCCTCGTCGTGAAGGCGAGCACGTTGCCAAGCGCGACGGCGTTGCTGTCGGGCGCGACTGCCTTGACGGTCGAGGGCTCGTGTCCGAACGACGCCTCGTTCAGGACCGTCAGCGAACCACTCGTCGGGCGCACAGCGGTCCCCGTGACGTAAATCTCAGAGTTGTTCTCCAGCCCCTCTGTCACGCCCTCGCCGGAGAGCAGGCGGGGAAAGTTGAAGGCGACGATGGAGCCGTCGTCGTTAAGGGACGAAACGACCTCGGTGACGCGGTTGCTGCCGTTGAAGCCGTCGGCGTCGCGCAGGGCGTTGGTGACGCGCGCGAACGAACCCGTCGGGATGTCGTAAGTGTAAAGCTCTATGCTGTTGTCTGTGTTCCCGCTCGGATTCAGGACGGGCCGGCGCGTGGCAAAACTGATGCGCGTCCCGTCGCCGCTGATGCCAGGGTGAAGCGGAACGTCCGTCTCTCTGGCCCCGAGCGTGGTGATCTGGCGCGTGGCGTTGGCCGTGCGCCCGTCGAAGAGAAAGACCTGGCTGCTGTTGGGGGCTATGTCGCCGGAATAGGCCACGCGCAGGCCGTCGTCGCTGATGGCGCGCCCGAAAGTCATGGCCAGATTCGTGACGCCTGCCGCGAGCAGGCGAACGACGCCCGTGGCGCGCTCCTGTAAGATCAGGTCGCGCTGTGCGGACGCCTGTGCGCCGTTGTCGCGTATGTAGGCGACGCGCGTCCCGTTGCCGCTGATCTTGGCGTCGGTCGCCCCGATTGTGCCAGCCGTGTTCGTCAGTTGCGTGAACCCGCCGGCGGAGGTGTCGAAGACGAAGATTTCAAAGTTGCCGTCGGCGTTGAGCCCCGCCAGGTTGCGGTTGGAAGAGAAGGCTATGAACCGCCCGTCGTCCGAGAGAGAGGGCAGGTAGTTACCGTCAACCGTCCGCCTGGAGATGTCGTTCGCGGTGGTGTTTGTGATCTGCCGCAGGGCCGCGCCGTCGTAGAGGAAGATTTCGGAGTTGCCGTCGTGGTTGGTGCCGAGCGGGTCCTCCCTGGCGGCGAAGGCTATGATTGACCCGTCCTGCGAAATTCCGGGAGAGGGTGCGCGCGCCGCGCCCATCTGGACGAAGGCGGCAGGGTCAGAGCTTAAGTCAGCGCGCAGGGCGCGGAAGCGGTCGGAGCCTCCTGCGTGCGCTATGTCTTCGGTTGACTCGAAGGCTATGCGGCGGCCGTCGCCGCTCAAGGAGGGATTGATGCTGATGCCTTCGTCGGTGGTCGTCGTGACGCGTCGGATGCCGCCCGTCTGCGAGCGCGCGCTCCACAGCCCCAGCAGGCAGAGGGCGAGCAGGATGCTGAGAGAAGCGGCTAAAGGTCTCAGACGATGCACAAAGGTCTCGCTCCGACGAAAAGCGAAAGTTGAAACTTCTGCGGCCAGGGCGCGATGCAGAGTCGCTCTGTGGGCCGCCGCTAATCCGATCTAATTGAGAAAGTCAGCGAGCGGGGAGACTAGCGCGTCACGAAAACCAATGAGCGTGGATAACCAAAGGGGGCACGGGTTTTCTGTTTCGGCAACGGCATTCTACATTTTTCACGCGGAAAGACAAGACGGAAGGGAATTAACCGAAGGCCAGAACAAATTGTATAGACTTTCAGGACGCTGAGGTAAGAAGGGGTTGGTACCTTTGCGCAGGGCAAGCCGGGGATTCCATGCAAGTGGAGATGAAGCGATGAATATTCTCGTCACAGGGGCAAGCGGGCTGGTCGGGTCGGCGCTCGTGCCGTCACTCAAAGCGAAAGGCCATGAAATAACTCGCCTCGTTCGCTCCACGCCGAAGGACGGCGCGACGGAAGTTTACTGGGACCCGGAAAAGGGAACAATCGACGCCGCCGGGCTGGAGGGCGCAAACGCCGTGGTGCATCTGGCCGGGGAGAATCTGGCCGAAGGGCGTTGGACAGAGGAGAAGAAGCGCAGGATTCTTGAGAGCCGCGTCAAGGGGACGAAACTCGTCAGCGAAACCCTGGCCGCGCTTGCTCGCAAGCCGGAAGTTCTGGTCGCGGCCTCGGCCATAGGCTTTTACGGTGATCGCGGCGACGAGGTGCTGGACGAGCGCAGCTCTTCGGGCGACGACTTTCTGGCAAAGGTCTGCCGCGAGTGGGAGCTGGCGACGCAGGCCGCGGCCACATCGGGCGTGCGCGTCGTCAATCTGCGCTTCGGCGTCATCCTGAGCAATGATGGCGGCGCGCTCAAAAAGATGCTCCTGCCATATAAGCTCGGCGTCGGCGGAAAAATCGGCAGCGGGCAGCAGTACATGAGTTGGATCACGATTGACGACGCGGTCG
>DATEMM010000174.1:0-9175 GCA_035275605.1 Pyrinomonadaceae bacterium | reverse complement strand
AGACTTCCCGCAGTTCATGTCATGTAATTCAATTTTGGACACTACCCTTTTTCTATTTTTATTGACATTGATAAGACTTGTGAGTATTGTCTCAGCGCTCTAACTGCTGCCAGTCTTACTCTGTGGGAGCCCGCCTCCCGTCGGCCCCAACTAATCCGATCATTATTGGCAACCCATCCGCTCTTTCCAGAAAGGACAGCCCCCATGGGTATTAGAGAAACCACCAAGGATGTCTTAAAGCAGTGGGCAGGCGTTTTGTCTGTCACCAATAAGCAGGAGATTTGTGTGATCTGGGCCGCAGGCAATCACGGCACGCCTTGCGACAATGCCCTTCCAGGGCTCGTGAGTAAGCTTAAAGTCGCCTTCTCGGATACGGATTTGAGTTCCCTGAGCCCGAGCGATTTGAAATCCCCCGGACAAATCAGCAACGTTGACAGCCTGGTAGACTTTATCGCCAACAGCCCGATGACGGCTTTGAACTTCACCTTTAATCTGGCCGGCAGCAAGAAGCCGGGCCAAAAGAAGAAGAAACCTGGCAAGAAACCTGGGAAGAAGCCTGGGAAGAAAGCGGCAAAGAAGGCCGCGAAGAAAGCCGCCAAGAAAACCTCTAAGACCTCGAAGAAAAAAGCCAAAAAGAAAGGGAACAACTAATGCGCCTCACACGTCTGTGCCTGCTGGCCGTGCTGCTCACCGTGTTCTGTTCAGTGGAGGCGCTGGGCGATGCGACAACGGGTGATTTTAAATGCAGCGCCGTTTCGAGCAAGTTAATCGCCTCAAACCAGGTCATCTTTCTAAGGTGTGACAAGGGCTGGCCGACCGGCTGGGCTCCAGCCGCGGCCCAGGTTGAAATTTGGGATACGGTGGACCCGCGTTTCCCACACAAGATCGGGGGGACCATCAGCGTTCAGTCAATCAGCGACACTTTTATCAGAATCACGATTGACGGGGGCTACCTGCTAAAAGATCAGCGCTACCTCGTGGTGCTCAAGTTGCCAAGAGAAAGGCCTAGGGACGTGGATGCTATTGTTGACCCGGACCTGATAGCGGAAATCTCGACCGCTCCGGGGAAGGCAACCATCACTCAGTCAACGGCGGCCCGAGATGTCGGCCGCGTTTTCACAGTCAAATCGCCGGTCGCGATCCAGTCGGCGGGTAAGCAAGAGCTAGTTGAGAAGCGACAGGCCGGGGGCACAGACGTTTTGCACGCCGCCACGGTCGCGCCGCCGCGCCCGCTCTCTCTTGACGACCCGGAGACGGTCGGCAGGCTCAGGGTGACGCTGCCGCAAGGGCGCGAGCTTAGGCAGAACAAGGCCACCCTCAAAGTAGACCAGGTGACGGACGTTTTCGGGCAGCCCATTACAATCGAGAACCCAGTGACCATCGCCGCCCCGCCGCCCAAGGGGAAGGACGATGCCACGCAGTATTACCAGATCAGCTACGCGGCCGGTCGCGGCTCCAAGCCCAGCTACGGGATCAACTTTAAGACCAAGGCGCTGCCGCTCATCCCAGGGGACCTTTACTGGGGGGATTTCCTGATTCAGCCCAACGTCGTCGTGGACATCGGGACAAACACGTTCGCTAAAAAGACGGACGACACTATCTCGCTCGGCGTCACGGGCACCAAGATAGTTTGCTGCGCGGATGACAACAAGGCGTTTTTCCAGGGCATCAAGTTCGGGCCGGGCGCGGCTTACGAGACGAACCGCGGCTTTCATAAGAACAATCTGCTCGCGACCTTCGACTCGAACCCGCTCTTGCGTGGGTTCGTCAACCCGCGCGAGGAGCGCAGGCGACAATTGGCCGTGCGCCTGAAGAAGGAGAGCGTCGAGGAGGTTGATCCAAGCGCCGCCAAGTTCGGTTACGGACTGGAATTCTTCTTCGGGCTGGAGGCGGGCGGCTCGCCGTCCGCTCAGACCTTTAAGAATAAGTCTAAGACCGCCAGCCTGGACATACCGACCTACTCGATCTTTCGCTTTCGCCCGAGGACGCACGCCTTCCTGGAATACGACCGCGTCACGCTGGACATGAGCCACACGATCAGGCTGCTGGGCACGCCTGAGTATGCGGGCGAAGAACTGCCGGACCAAACCGTCAGGCTCAGGCGCATCCTCGGCTGGCAGTCCTATCTTGAGTTGACCGGCAGCTTTGGAATTGACCAGAGCAAACACTTGACGTTCGCCGTGACGTATAAGAGGGGAGCGCAGCCGCCGAACTTCCCGCACGTTAATAGCGTCCAGTCAGGATTTATATTGAAATACTAGGCCGCTCTCCGCGCTTGGCCGCGAGTCATCTCTCACGTCCAGGCGCGAGCTTTTTTCTTTAGAGGGCGCGGCCTTCCGGGTCATCCCGTTTAACTCCGGGCCCACTTACTTACGAAGGTGAATCATCATGTCAACGCATTGTGCCAAACTTTCATTGCGGGTCGAGCCGGAGACAGCGTCGGTCGGCGAAACGGTGGAGATTCTTGGGACCGTGACCAACTGTGCGAGCATCAACGAAAGCCTCACGGTCGAGCTGCATATAACAGGACCCGGCTACACGAAAACTTATTCGGCCCCGCTCACACTCGGCCCCGGCGAAAAGCAATCCGAGAAAAGGCCCTTCACCGCGCCCGCCGCGCCCGGCCTTTACACTCTGACCGCAATCGTCCGGCTCGAGGAGACCGAGCTGGATGCGGCTCAGGCCACCCTGACGGTTGAATAGCGTATGCAGTATTGACAGTAGAATTGAAGTGGGGCTAACTTCTACGCACTGTGAATAAGGCTCGGCCAATCTCACCGGCCGGTCCCCGTAGAGCACGCCTTATCGGCCTGTTGACCTTAAGCGCCCCGCTGAAAAAGCCAGGCGCACGCTCACAAAAGTCTCAGGCTGCCCAGAGCAAGAGCGCGCGCGAAATAATCGGCGGAGCTTCTAAAATTGTCGAAAACGGCGGCTGAATCAGTGATGGCTGACTTCTCTACGATAGGTATCCTGGGCGGGATGGGGCCGGAGGCGACCAACCAGCTCTGCGCCCTGCTTACCGCGCTCACGCCAGTCGCGCGCGACCAGGACCACATCCCCGTCATCACCTATAACAACTCTTCCATCCCGGACCGGGTCAGGGCCGTTCGCGGCGAAGCGAATGCTGAGAGTCCCGTGCCGGAGATGATTCGCACCGCGCGCGTGCTGGAGGAGGCGGGCGCCCGTCTGCTCCTGATGCCCTGCAACCTGGCACACTTTTATTACGACGACATCCAGGCGGCGATTCGCGTCCCACTCCTCAACATGATCGAAGAGACGGTCAACTTCGTCGTCGAGAATTACCCGCACTGCCGAAGGGTCGGCATCGTCGCGTCCACGCCCACGCTCGAATGCGGCATCTACGAGCGCGCGTTCCTAAAGCGCGGGAGAATCTTGCTTCGGCCAGACGACACTGATCAGCAGACGAAAGTGATGCGGGCCATCTACGCCGAGGACGGGCTCAAGTGCGGGTATAAGCAGAAGCCCCGCGCCCTGTTGATGGAGGTGGCCGAGCGCCTCGCGGCCGAAGGTGCGGAGATCATCATCGCCGGATGCACTGAAGCCTCCCTCGTCATGAAGCAGGAGGAGTCGCAATTCCCTATCATAGACCCGATGGAAATCATCGCGCGGGTCGCCATCGAACGAGCCAGGGCGGGAACGGGCGCGGGGGCACCTCCAGGTGAAGCCCTCGCCTCATCAGAATCAGGCGCGCCCGCCCAGGCACGCTGAAGAGGTGACTATTCGTGAGCAACATCCTGATGACGATGGCGGAGGAGCGTGAATTCACCACGGACGATCACTTCGCCGTCAAGTACAAGGTGGATGAGAACGACTGCTTCGACTTCTCGAACGGGCTCAAGGCGCTCGGGCACGAGGTCTTTTTCGCCAACTGGGACGATCTCGCCAACCGCGAGTTCACGAGAATGTTCCACGACAACTCCAAGCGGTTCGTCGCGCCTCCAACGCTCTCGCAGATGGACCTCATCTTCGTCTACAAGATGGAGGGCTTCTATTTTAATCTACAGAGATTCTTCCGGATGGTGCAGACCTTTGCGGACGCCTGCCCGCTGGTCATCAACAATCCGGCGACCATCCGCCACAACATAGACAAAAGGTATCTCTGGGACCTGGAGGGGAAAGGCGTCCGCGTGATTCCGACCCGCAACGTGGACGATGCGGTCCGCGAGCGCCTGGACCGTGGCGAGCCGTTCGTGCTCAAACCCATCCGCGGCGAGCGCGGTCAGGGCATCGTGAGGGTCAGAACGACCGCCGAGCTCTCAGTCATCAAGGGTAAGGAGGACGAATACCTGGCACAGGACTACATGCCGGAGATTCGCGAAGGCGAGCGGAGTTTGGTCTTCCTCGGGTTCGAATACCAGCACGCGGTCCTCAAGCGCCCCTCGGCCAGCGACCCGGACGAATTCCGCTGCAACGAATCCCTGGGCGGCACGGTCCGTGTTTACGAGCCGACGCGCGAAGAACTGGATTTCGCCAGGCTCACGCTAGAAGCCTACGAGTCCCTGGGCTGCCCCATTCATTACAGCCGGATAGACCTCATCGAAACCCTTGCGGGTCCCGCCCTGGTGGAGGCGGAACTCATCAACCCCTCGATCTACGCCAACTACTCCGGCAAAGGGGTCGAGTTCGGCAAACAGATTGCGCGCTACTTCGACGGGCTGCTTTCAAACGCGCCGCTCTGATTAGACCTCAGAGCTTCTTGGAAGTCCCGGTTATCCTCAGCTTCC
The DNA here is from genome assembly GCA_035275605.1 of Pyrinomonadaceae bacterium. Lineage (GTDB taxonomy): Bacteria > Acidobacteriota > Blastocatellia > Pyrinomonadales > Pyrinomonadaceae > QHXM01. The sequence continues at coordinate 4,430 of DATEMM010000174.1, read as the reverse complement.
AATCCTTGATCATCGGCTCCGGCAGCAGGAGCTTGCATTTCGCCTTGGCGGACTCGCTGTCGTCCCAGCAGACGGGGTCGTTGACGTTCAATTTCTCCACGTAATACATCAGCGAGCGCGTGAACGGCTGGTCGGGCGTGAACCCGAAGCGCTGGCGCTGGTAGTAAGGTGGAATCGTCTGGTAATAGATGGTGGCCGTCACGGTCAGCGGCCCCCTGGCGATGGCCGCAGGCAGCGTCACTTGGTAGCCGACGAGGCTTGTGCCGCTCTCGTTGAAGTAGCCAGGGTTCGTCGCCTTCTCTACGCCGTGCGGTAGAGTGTCCTCCCAGTTCGGCCCGCCCTCTCGCCAGCCCTGCGGCATCATGCGGTTGTCCTTGACCGAGTCGGCCAGGCTCAGGAAGCTGGTCGTGAAGTACCCGTCCGTATCCTTGACCAACTCCTCGTAAATCTGCACCTGATCCTGCCTGCTAATCGAGCCCTGGGGCGAGGCATCGTAGTGCGGCTGGTAGACTTGCCGCGGGTTCGACTGCTTATCGAAGTACTCCGTTAGCAGCGGCTCGTTTCTGCCCGTCCTCGGGTCCGGCGCGACGATCACGCCTTTGCCGTCGGTCGCCCCCGAAACCCAGACCGTCCTTCCGCTGGCGTCCGTGACGCGGAATTCTATGAACGCGCGCCGGAAGCTGACGCCCGAAGGGAACTTGTGGCCGGTCAGGTTAGTGACCTTGACCTGCGCGTTGAGCCCCCTCGGCGTGCGCTGCAAGGAGCTGATCTCGATCTGCGCCGCCTCGTTTTGGGCCAGGTCGAGCGAGGACTTCATGCCGAGGAACATTCCCGGCACAGCGCTCGACGGGGTCATCGGGTCGTAGATGGAGATGCCGAGCGTGTCCGAAAACTGGGTGAACATGTTCATCACGAACAGGTTCATGCCGAGCAGTGTGTGGCGCGAGTAAGGATTGGTGGTGTCGCGCCCGCGCACTATCAGGTGAATGTCCTCGTCCGGGGCGCGGAAGTCCGCGGTCGGGAAAGTATCCTCTTCGATGCTGGCCATCTTAAAGAGCAGCCGGTTGCCCGTCTTGCTCGGGTACTGCGCGGGCATGTGGCAGTCCTGGCAGCTCTGCTTCGTCGCAGGGTTGATGGGCGGCCGCTCGTTCTGGTACTTGCTGTTGAGCCACTCCCAGTAGGTTTCCTGCTCGTGGCCTGTGCGCTGTTTGGGATCGTCGAAGACGTTGGGCGGGTACTTCTGCCCGACGTTGAGGACCGGCAGGATGACCGTGTGGCAGGAGCCGCAAAGCGCCCCGGACCTGATCTGATCCTCCTTGGTCTTCTTCGGCATCAGGCCCAGCGAATTATCCATCGGGACCGTCACCACGTCCTCGAACGGGCCGAAGATTTCATCCACCTTGCCCGTCTTAAATTTGCCAGTGTAGGTGACTGGCGTCCCTAAGCCTTCGGCAGAGATGTGGTGGCAGACCGTACAGGACACCCCGTCGCGGGCCAGCGCCCCGTACTCTGCGAAGGGTTCCGTGCCTTTGCGGTCCAGGTACTCAAGCTTGAAAGGCCCCTTCCTGTCCAGGTCAATCTGGCGCTTGCCCATAACCCCGTGACAACTCAGACAGGTGTTGATGATCTCTTCCTTTATCTCCGGGTGAAGCTTGACCTCGGTCTCCAGTTGCGCGTAGAAGACCGGGTCGCGACCCGAGAGCCCCATCATGGACGCGCGCAGCTCGCCGTAGGGCGAGACGTTCAAGTCCAGCTCCGTCTGGTTATCGCCCTGGTTATAGAGCTGCGGGTAGATCATGTTAGGCATCGAATCGTTGTTCTGCGTGGCGTCGTGGCAGCCGATGCACTGCGTAGAGGTCAGAAACATCTGACGCCCTTTCGATTTGGGCGGCTGCGTGACGTGGTCGTACCACTGGCCCACCATCTGCTTTGGCGTCGGGGCCGCGACGGGCGCTACTCCACGCGGGTGCGGGATCGGCGGCATGTCAACTTTGGCGTTCTGCTGGGCCACGCCGCCCAGCGACCGCTTGGAGTGAACGTCCGAGTCCTCCTCCGGCGTCAGTGCCATACGCGGGGCGATGCCCGTTGACTGTAGACGGGTGCGGCGCGTGGGTGGGGTCTTAACCGTGATCTGGTTGGGCAGCATCGTCGCGTTAAAGACTATCGGGTCGCCCACTATGTTCCTGAGCGCGGAGAAGGTCAGGTCCGTCTTGGCCGAGGCATGACAGTTGACGCAGTAGAGACCGAAACCCGCGTTCGGGTAACTCGTGTAATCGATCTTCTGGCTCCCGTCGCTCCAGAACCAGCCGTCCCAGGCTCCCTTCTTATCCCTGACCATGATGGCCAGACCTCGGAAAGCGGCCTTTTGGCCCTGGATTGGGGCCGGGGCGCTGTACATCTCCTTGATAATCATCGCGCCGTCGGCAAGGTCGTCCTCTTTCCTGCCGGTGTTGAGCCAGCGCCAGACCTCCGGCGAGTAGAAGACCTTGACGGCCTTGTGCGTGCCGTAGGTGCCGTCGGCGATGAAGGGTCCGGTATCGCGAATCTGGTTGTCGGACCTCCAGCCCGGATTCTTTCTGTAACAGGGCTTGCAGTTCGGGGCGTCCAGGTCCGAGTAGCACTTGTTGCACTCCGCGCCGTTCGGATTGCTGAGACAGGGCGGCGGCGTCACGTAATTGTAGAGAAGTTTCTCGAAGGCATCCGTCCCTATCTGGCTCGGCAGAGAGTTCGGCGGCAGGGTGCAGATGTCTTGAGCAGCAGCGGCGGCGGGCTGGTCAAGCGTCTCTCTCTTGGCTTCTCCGGTCCGGTTGAAGACCAGCAGGGCGACCAGTGCTAGAACGTAAAGGCAGCAGGTAAAAATCTTCGCGATTCTCATGTCCGACCTTCTTTCCGGCAACAGGGCTGCGGCGACTCAAACAGCGTCCGGCTCTGAAACCAACGAGGGCTGCTCGCGGACGCCGACTCTCGAACTGGAAAACTTCCCCCGGTGAACGGCTTTAAATTTCCTTCTGGGCGGTAGAAACGAGAAAAGACAAAGAAAGCTTGAGGCTACTAATCGTTCGCACTCTATTAGCTTCGGCCCTGCTTGTCAATACCTTTACTTTCCGAAGCCGATGGAGGGGTGCAGGACCAGGGCCGTTTTCAATAATCCCCGGCGGAGATTGTGCCAGGCGATGGTCGGAGCGGGGCTGTAAGTCTCAGATTGATTCCATCAATCTGAGGATGTAGTCGATGAAGGCCGGGCGCGCGTCAACCAGGACTTTTCTTCTTTCTAAGGTGGTCAGGACCGTCCCGCCCCCGTTGATTTCGTTGACCCGGTCGCCGATGAAATCTATGCAGCCGACGCTGATTCCCGCCAGCTCGCAGAGCCGCCGGGCGGCCTCCAGGTCGGCGGCGAAGCCGTTGCGCGAGCGTGCGCCGTATTTGGAGAGATGACAATTGTTGGCCCAGTCGGACCAGGGAGTCTCGCGGCCGCGAAACCTGCGTCCCCCGACGAATTCGCCGCCGATGAACCAGAGTCGTTTTTCGTCCCCCTGCTGGAAAGCCTGGAAACAATAGTCGCTCAGGTCCCGGTCGGAAAACCTGTTCAAGTCCGAGTGGAATTTCCTGACCCCGCACTCTTCGGTCAGCGCGCGGACGTGTGTCGAGGAGCCGCCCCAGACCGGCTTGACGACAATCGCCTTCGCCTTTCTTTGGAAATCGTAGACCCCGTCGATGCTGCGAAAGCTGTAGGTCGGAATCACTTTCGTCTTCTTAAAGTCCAGGGTCGTGAGCCAGCTTTTCAGCGTCCTGGCCTCTGCCTCGGGGCTGTTAATCATCAGCCGGACGCGGCCCGCGTCCAACTGCTTCTGGTGCAACTCCAGTTGCGCGTTGAAGTAATCCCGCCTCAGTTTGAAGCCGAAGCGGCGGTGATTCAGATAATAGCCGTCGCTGTAAACTATCCACAGGTCAGCCGCCGGCTCAATCATCCCGACGCTTTCGAACGCGCCGCCCTTCTGCCGCCTGTAGGCGCGGACGCGCCCGCGCGCGAAGTCATAGCCGCTGACGGGCACGACGAGGAGGTCGAAGTACTTGTCCAGGACGGTGATGAACTTACGCATCGTCGTGGACTTTCGCTCTCCTGTGATGAGCGGATTGACTGTGATGAGGACCTTTTTCTTCATCGCTGCCGCGACCCACTGTGGGCCAGTTCATTCGGCTCCGCGAACTCGAAATCTAACAAGCTCTGGCAAAGCTCGAATTTGGTTTCCAGCTCCTCGCTTGAATTGGCCCCGAGGTTAATCAGGCCGTAGCGGAAGCTCTTGCCGTCCTGCATGATGTCGGAGAGAAGGCTGCCCCGCGAGGCGCTGATTTCCACGCGCGCGTCCGGGAACCTTGCCGTGAGAGCATCAACCTGCACGGGCGTCGGGACTCTTAAGACCCTTCTATCC
>DATEMM010000173.1:0-4163 GCA_035275605.1 Pyrinomonadaceae bacterium | reverse complement strand
GCTCTTCGCGCCTGCCGGTCGCGGCTTTGCTTCACCTGTGAAACCGTCTAGCTTATCGTCGTCCCGCTCTTCAATAATTCTCTCAAGCTCGGCTTGGCGCGCGCGAAGGCGCTGCGTCTCATTCTCAAGCGCGGCGCGCCGCGTCGCAATCTCCTGCGCGGCGCGCTTGGCCTTCGTGTAGCGGTGGAAGCGGCGCGCAGCCTCTTCCTGAAGGGAAGAGTTTTCGTCAACCTCCAGCTCGATTAAGGGCGCGTCCTCGGCGAAGTAATCCGTCAGGGTCACTCTGGTCCCTTGCCGCCTGGCGGTCCCAATATTGGCGAGCAGCAAATCGCCTACTCTCTTATGCTCGTCAGCATTGCCGTGCGCCTTGAGGTCGTCGTCGAGGTGGGCTTTAAGCTTCTCGCGCTGCGCAATCTCTTTACGCAAGCGGGCGCGCGCTGAGGTCGCCCTGGCGTTGAAGGATTGTTCCGCTTCCAGCCGCAGGTAATGGTCGTCAATCGCTTCGGAGAGGGTGCCGAAATTCCTTTGCGGGAAAGGAGCGGATGCCTGCGCCTCCGTCGCGCGGCGCGGCGGGGGATTGTAAAGGCCCCCTACCTCCTGACCCTCGCCGCGCGGCGGCCTCATGGCGTCTATGACGTGGCCGCGCCCGTCGAGTAGCAGGAGGTTCGCTGCCTTCCCCGTCAGTTGCACGACCAGCGTTCGTTCGACCTGATTGCCTATCTCGTCGCTGCCGCTAAAAAAGAGACGCACGATACGATCATCCTCATCTTTCAGGAGGGAGGCGAGCTTTGCCCCGCCGAGTTGTTTTCGTAAGACCTGGACGAATGGCGTGGGCGTGAGCGACTGTTTTTCGAGTTCGCGGACGCGCCTCTCAATCAGGTGAAGACGCGAGTGCGCCGGCTCGACGTTGATGAAAAGGAAAGGCGAGACGCCGGGGCGAAAATCTATCGCGAGAGACGTGCGGGAGAGCTGAAACACTTTGCCCATCGAGCGCCCAACGAGCACGGGCGCAATCTCTTCTGCGATTGCTTGTATGGTTTGATCGTTCACGGCCGCCAGCCAAAGTAAAAAGGAAAAAGGTAAAAGTAAAGAACAAGTCCGTACTTTTACCTCTTACCTTTTCCCTTTGGCTCTTACTCGCGCACGACGGCTGTGCCGGAGAGAAGGTCATGAATGGTGCGGCCTTCGGCGTTGAACAGCGCGTAAAGGATGCCGAGCCCGAGAGTGATGAGAGAGGCTATGTAGAGGATTGCGCGCCCGACGGCCTGCTTCGTGGTCGGCGGCAAGCCCGTGTCTGCGTCAACCGCGCGCAAAGAGACTAAGGACATCCCCCAGGTGCGGCCCGCCAGGGCGGTCGCCGCCGTCAGGTAGAGGAACATCACCACCAGCACTATGCCGCCCATGGAGGCACCGACACGCCAGTCGTTCCAGTTGCCGTTGGTCAGTTCGATAATCGCCGCGAAAGGCGACGACGCGAAGGCCACGACCAGAAGGTCTATAAAGCTTCCGGCGACGCGCGGAAGAATTCGCGCACGATCATCGTAAAGAGCTTCCTCGTCAACTTCCGTGAACTCTTCTTCGGAGCGGGCGGCCGGGGCTGAATCCTCGATCTCAGGGATGGCGCGCTTCTGCTGCGGCTTGGGCGTTGGAGGTTGAACCTTCGGAGCCGGCTGTGCCGGAACAATAATCAACGAATGCTCGCGCGGCTGCTCCACGGGCCTGGTCTGCGGAGCGGGTGTGGCGACGACTCCAGCGGCCGTGGCCGTTGCCTGGGCAGAAGCAGGGTCTGTTTCCGCCTCGTACTGCTCTTCGGCTACACGCGCGATGGCCGCCGCGGCTGCGCCGCCCATGGACGAGCGCGTGCGCGGCATCGGCGGAGATGACTGCCGCGCGCGCTCAAGGCGTTTGAGGGCAGCGACGACGATTGGATTCATGGCGGGGGCGTCCGGCTGGGGAACCAGGCCCAGTTGCGGCACAGCGCTTTCCAAGACCGGCTGCTCTATCTGCCTCTGCGCCGCTTCTTCCATTTCGCGCACGGCCTCGCGCGACCGCCGCTCCTGAATCTCTCGCACTCGCTCGCTCAATTCCTTGCGCCACTGCGGGCGCGAGGCGCGCGACACTCCTGGGAACTCTAGGAGGGTCGAGCCGGATTGAGTAGCCTTGGAAGCGGTTTCCATTTCTTCGGTCGCTGAATCGACGGCCGGAGCCGCAGTCGCTTCCTCTGAAGAGAGCAACGGTTCTGCGATTGTCTCGGTCGAAGATTTTAATGCTGGCGTTTTACACCTGGGACAAATCTCTAAGCCGTTGGAATAAACAGCACGGCATGAGGGACACTGCATAGCGAAAGGGCCTCCGTCGGGACCATTAAGTTGAATCGTTTCGGGCTCGGGGTCGAAGCTGGTAAACCCAAGCCCATTGCGGAGTCGCGGCGGATACTATCAGATTCTACTTTAAGGGGTCAACCAGAAATTATACTAGACACTGTATTTGAAAGTTGAAGGGCCACAAGATAAGGTAAAAATAAAAAGGCAAAAGGTAAGACAGAGCAGGTGCGGCTCTGGTTCTTCCCATTTGCCTTTTGCCTTTTTACTTTTACTTTTTGCTTTCTTCAGAGGGGTTGTCGTCCGGCGAAGCCTGCCTCGACGTCGTGCCACCACTCGATCTGATCGCCTTCGCCCATCTGCCAGCAGAGGAGGACGACGCGCCCGTCGCGCAGCGAGGGAAAGTCTATCAAGCCGCGCGCGTAATCTTTAAGCTGAACGCCCAGGGCCTCCACCTCTCCGGTCGTGGAAAAGAGTTCGAGGAGGAGAGCGACGTAACGCGGCCCCTCCGTCATTCCGCCGCCGCCCTGCTCCGCTCCTTCGGCGGCGTGCTTGGCGGCATCCTGAAAGGAAAGGATGCGAGCGTGCGTGCGTTGAATGCGCGCGATTATATCGCGCACGGTCGGGAGCAGAGCATTCGCCTCTTCGACGCTAAAGACTTTCATAAAAGCGGGAGTCAGAATCCAGTAGCCGGAAGAAAGAAGGTCTCAACCTCTTATTTTGGATTCTGACTCCCGGCTCCTGAATTCTGCCTTTCAGTGCTCATCCGTCACGCGGATGAATTCCGGAGACGTCTCGAAGTTCTCTATCTCCTCGTCAACGTGGGATTCGATGGTGACGCGAGGCGCTGAAGAGGGATGAAATCCGTCACGGTGCCCGTTGTTACCGTGGGCATCAGAGTTGTGGTTGTTCAGGTAGGGCGCGCTCCCGTCGTGAATCTCGCGCTCGTGATAGTGCGTGCCGTGTGTGATTTCCTTGCGGACCTTGTCGGCAATCTCGCCGAGGTCTATGAAATAGTCCGCCACGTCAATCAGCTTCGGCGCGGTGTTTGAGCGAAAGCCCGCGACCTCGACGCGGCAGCCCTTGTAGGCTACGGCGTTGACGGCGTAGACGAAATCTTCGTCGCCGGAGACCAGCACGGCCGTGTCGTAGCGCCCGGCGAGCGAGAGCATGTCAACGGCAATCTCTACGTCCAGGTTGGCCTTGCGCGTGCCGTCGTAGAAAGTCTTGAGTTCTTTCTGCACCACGCGAAAGCCATTGCGCCGCATCCAGAGCAGGAATCCCTGCTGGCGTTCGGCGCCGACGTCCACGCCTGTGTAGAAGAAGGCCCTGAGCAGGCGGCCGTCGCCGAGCAGGACACGCAGGAGCTTGTTGTAATCTATGTCAATGTTGTGAAAGCGCGCTGCGTGAAAAAGATTATTACCGTCAATGAAAACTGCCACCCTGCCGCGATGCCCGAACTGCCACGAAATATTGTTCGTCGGATCGAAGTTCATGCAAAAGTGTACCCCATAGAGATGTAAATATCTGTCACTAGAATGCCGCCCGCAGGCTTTAAGGTCAAGTGCCAATGGACTCTCGGGCTGATTTTGAATGGTGGGCCTTAGCCTACGGCGAGGATTTCTTCCTTCTCTTTGACCGCGTCGAGGTAGATGGTGATGGGGCCGGAGGCGCGCTTCAACGCGATCTCCCACGCCAGATGAAATTCAATTACGGTCGGATCGCTCGACCGGCGAAGAGGGTAGATGACAAGCTCGCGGACGGTGATGTCTTCTTTGCCCGTGACCGTGAAAGTCTGTTGTGTGCCAGCCGCATCCGTGTAGGTCAGGGTGTGCCCGGCAA
>DATEMM010000172.1:0-11937 GCA_035275605.1 Pyrinomonadaceae bacterium | reverse complement strand
AGTCAGTGGTCAGTGGTCGGTGGCCAGTGGTCAGTGAAAAACAGAAACTCGGCGCCGCTCATCGTCTTTCTTTTAACTGACCACTGACCACCGGCCACTGACCACTTCATTTCAGTGCATCAGAGTTGACGAAATACCTGGCCAGGAGCCAGCGCCGGTCGCGTTCGACGACGGTAAAGGTCTCCATGCCTTCACCGCGCTCGAACGACGTCTCGTAGACGATGGTGAATGAATGGCCGTTTGAGCCGTCCTGCTCGGTGGCCGAGTGAAACGAGCGGCTCTTGACCGCCCCGAGTTTCTCTTTCAATCGCTTGAAAATCGCGCTCGACTCCTCGGGCGTGCTCGCCTGCCGCCACTCTTCCGCCGCCTCCGCATAAATCTCTTCATAGCGCCCCTCGGCCATGTCCTCGCTCGCAGCGTCCACGGCCGCCTGCGCCTCGGCTGGGATCCCGCCGCGGTTCGCCTTCAACGCGCAGGCAAAGGAGAAAGCCAAGAGGCAAAAAGCGAAAGTAAGATAAACGGTCATGGAAGTCAGGCGCACGCCCAGCCGACCTTTCACCCTTTCCCCTTCCTCTTTTTCCTTCCTCACAGCTCTATCCAAGGCGTCGGCTCTTTCGCGAACGCGAGGCTGATTTCCGTCTCAGCCTGGAAGAGCGGGGCGCGCTCCCTGAGGGCCATCTCGGCGGAGATTTTAGCGACGTAAGGGTTGTTGGCGCGCTGCGAAAGATGTGCCAGCACGATGTGGCGCGCCGTCCCGTCAAAGCCTTCGCGCAGCCAGTCGGCGACGTCCTCGTTCGAGAGGTGCCCCGTGCGCGACAAGATACGCTGCTTCAACTCCCAGGGGTAGACGTCGCAGGCTTTGAGCATGTCGCGGCTGTGATTGGATTCGATGATGATGGCGGCGCAGCCGCGCAGGCGCTCCGTAATCAGCGTCGTGATGTGGCCAAAATCCATCAGCGTAGCGACGCACACGCCCTCGTGCGTGGCCGTGAATCCGAAGTTGTCGGCGGCGTCGTGCGGGATGGTGAACGGGTGAAAATCTATCGCGCCGATCTTGAAATCCCTGCTCGATTCGATCTCCTCTGTGCGGTCGCGCATGATGTCAGCGCGCTTGCGCGCCTCGTCCGCAGAGCGGTTGCCGTGCTCGCTGACGTAGGCTTCGAGCGTCTGGCCGGAGATGTAGACGGGGCAGTCCAGGCTTTTCATAAGCACGCGCAGGCCCCCTGCGTGGTCGCCGTGCTCGTGCGTGACGATGACGCCGTCTAGCTGCGCCGGGTCGCACCCCACTAGCGCGAGTCGCCGGACAATTTCCCTGGCGCTCAACCCGGCGTCCACGAGGACGCGCGTGTCGTCGGCGGCAATTAGAATCGCATTGCCGGTCGATCCGCTTCCGAGAACAGTGAATCTCATAAATTATTAAGCGATGAGTGAAGAGTAAAGCAGATGCTGGATGCCAGACGTTAGATGCTAGTCAAAGCTGTTACTAACATCCAGCATCTAACATCTGCTTTACTCTTCACTGCTTTTCTGCCGTCGCCAGACTGTGCCATCGGTGTATTCGATCCTGGTGATCTCGACGCTCTGCTTGCCGGTCGTGATGTGCCGCGTGCTCTCTTTGGGGTCGAGCCCGACGTCCCTGGTAATCGTCTGCGTCTCGCCAGGGAGTATCTCCTGCCTGGATTGAAGGTTGTAGCGCTTGAGCTCCTTCTCGTCCTTCGCGTCCCTGAACACGTATTCCCACGAGACGGCCTTGATGGTCTTCCCGCCGGTATTTTTCAGCGTCGCCCTGGCCGTGTACTTGAAAACGTAGACGGTCTTGCGCGAAGCCTTGTACCCGGTCGCGCCCGTGCTGTTCGAGTTGGAGCTGTTCTCGCTGACCGTCTCAGCGCTCTGGTAGCCTGCGTACTTCCAGTCGAAGCTGATGACGGAGACGTCCGGCACGGAAGCATCTTCTTTATCAGCCGCCCGCGGCGCAGCAACACTGTAGAGCCCCGCGAGAAGCAGCAATAGGAAGAGCGCCCGTTTCATCGCTTCTTACCCTTAGCGCCGGTGCCCGGCCCTTAAATCTCCAGGCGCGAGCGGTCAACGCGAAACCCGTTCAGGTCGCCGAGCGCGGCGAGCGCGAGCCCCTCGGAGGTGAAATACTGGCGCGCGATGCGCTGCAAGTCTTCGATGGTGACGGCTTCGAGTCGGCTGATGACTTCGTCCGGCGAGATGCGGCGGCCGTGTATGATCTCCTGGCGGGCCAGCGCCCCTGCGCGCACGCTCGAAGACTCCAGGCCGAGCAGGATGGACGAGACGGCCTGCTCCTTGACCAGTTGCAGCTCTTCTTCAGCCACGCTTTCATGCACGACGCGACGCAGTTCCTTGAGCGAGAGGTCTACAACTTCGTCCAGTTGCGCGGGCGAGGTACCGGCGTAGATGGCGAAGACGCCCACATCCGAGAAGGCGCTCGCGCCCGCGCCCACAGAGTAAGCCAAACCGCGCTCCTCTCGTATGGCCTGCCAGAGCCTGCTGCTCGTTCCGCCGCCGATCACGTTGGCGAGCAAGCTGGCGCTGAAGCGTTCCTCGTTCTTAGCCGAAGGCCACGGCGCGGCGATAATCAGGTGCGCCTGTTCGAGCTCCTTCTTGCGCTCAATCAAAATCGGCGCGGAGGCCCTGGGCTTCGAGAATTGATTCGCGGAGTCCTGAGAAGCGTCCGGGGCTGAGGGCCTCTCGGCGAAAGCACGCTCGGCCATCTCCAACAGTTGCTCGTGCCGGACGTTGCCGGCGGCGGCGACGACCAGGTTGCGCGGGTTGAACTCGCGCGCGTGAAAAGCGGCAGTCTTGCTACGGTCGAAGGAGGAGACGGTCGCGGCCGTGCCTTCGATGGGGCGGCCCAGCGGATGATCCGGGAAATAGGCCGCGTTGAAGAGCTCGCCCAGGAACTCGTCCGGCGTGTCCTCGACCATCTTCATCTCTTCGAGGATGACTTTTAGCTCGCGTTGGAGGTCTTCGCTGTCGAAGCGCGGGTGGGCGAGCATGTCCGCCAGGAGGTCGAATGCCTGTGCCAATCCGGCGTCCGTCACCTTCATCGTGAAGCCAGTCACCTCGTGCGTCGTGAAGGCGTCGAGGTGGCCGCCCAGGCGGTCGGACTCGATGGCGATGTCCAGGGCCGTGCGCCGCTCCGTGCCCTTAAAAACTGCGTGCTCTATGAAATGGCAGATGCCGTTAAGCTCTGCCTGCTCGTGGCGCGACCCGCGCCTGGCCCAAATGCCGACCGTGACGGAGCGCAAACCCGGCATAAACTCTGTCAGCACGGTCAACCCGTTCGGGAGCCTGGTTGATTGAATCTGGTCTGTCATACTGCTTGAAAATCTGCTTTAGATGGCGAAAAAATGCGTAGGCTAATCAAGGGAGCATCGTAACATGGCCTAAAACGGGCGGCAAACGCGGGGCGCAAATAGTGAATCTATAGAGCAGGCTCGGAAACATGTTTGCTTGACACACCTTGCGCGGTTGGCGGAAAATAACGCCTTCTCAAGCGGGGTAAGCTCATTTCTGAAGGCAAGCGTCAAAAGGAAAAGGAAAAAGTTAAAGCGCGTAGCCTTGGTCTCTGGCCTTAACTTTTACCTTCGGCCTTTTCACTCACGGCTTTCGGACGTAGCACCTAAGAGAGGCTTGGACATGGTTGGCAGGCGCACCTTTGACTCGCGAGAGGGCGCGCCCGGAGGTTTTGCCACGATGAGAAAAACTTTGCGCGTGAGTCTGGCGCTTCTGGCTCTGGCCGTCCTCTGCGGAGCCGGTGCGCCACAAGTTTTTGCCGGGGGCCGTGTGGCGACCGTCAGCGGCTCCGTCCGGGACAACAAAGGCAACCCGATCGCCGGCGCCGTCGTCTCGCTCATCAAAGACGGGGCGAGCGAGGTCATCAAGCAGGTCAAGAGCGCCGCGGACGGCACCTTCGTCGCGAGAATTGCCCCCGGTCGCTACAGCTTGCGCGCCATGGCCGATGGTTTCAGCGCCGTCCTCTTCGATGCCGTCCAGGTCCGTCCCTCCGACGAAGTCATCTACCGTTTCAACCTAGAACCCGTCGGCGCGGGCCGCACCGCACCGGAGCGGCGCAAGGACCGCGACGACCGCAAATGGATGCTCCGCTCGCGCGCCGGGGGACGCTCCATTTTCCAGGCCGGCGAAGGTGAAGACGAAACGATTAACGCCGTCGCCTCCGCGCAGGACGATCCGGAGAGGACGGCGGGCGAGCCCTACGACGTCATCACGGTCGAAGACGAGGACGGGACGACGAGGGAGGTACGCACGCAGGGCGTGGTCGAAACCTACTTCGCCGCGTCCTCGGGTACGAACGCCTTCAATTTCATCGGGCTGAACTTTGCCTTCGCGCGGCCCGTCAGCCAGGGCGTCGAGTTGATTGTCGCCGGGCAGACCGGCACAGGCCCCGGCTCGCCCCAGCGCCTTGAGGCCACCGCTAGCATCCGCGCCAACGACAGGCACCGCATTAATTTGAGCACGGCCGGTGGCGTCCTTAACAATTACGCGGCCAGCAGGGAACCCCGCACTGAATCGCTCGGCCAGCTTTCACTTCGCGCCGTTGACGAGTGGGTCGTGCGCGACGGCGTCATCGTCGTCCTCGGGCTGGACTATTCACGCTTCCTCGGCGCGAGCAACGCCCGCTCAATTACCCCGCGCTTCGGCCTGCAATTTGACGCCGGACCGCGCACGCGCGTGCGTGCGGCCTACGCGCCCGCAGCCGACTGGGCGAGCGCGGCGCAGAGCGTCGCCGAGTTTGAAGACAACCAGGTCATTTTCCGCGAGCCCGTCTCGGAGCCCATCGCCTACGTGGACGGGCGCGCCGTGATGGAGCGCAGCCGACGCCTGGAGTTCGGCGTCGAGCGCGTCATCGACAACGAATCGAGCGTCGAGGCGACTGCCTTCTTCGACACGACCTCGGACAGGGGCGTGGGCCTCTTCAGCGCGCCGCTCTCCGCCTTTGCGGGCGAGGGTGGCGCACCGCTTCTGCAAATAGCCAATCAACAGGGCACCGCGCGCGGACTGCGCGTCCTCTACACGCGCCGCATCAGCCGCATCCTGAACGCGTCGGCCGGATACTCTCTGGGGCGCGGGCAACAACTCTCCACCAAAGGACTGACCAACCCCGCGGAGCTTTTCGACAGCGGCTTCTTCCAGTCGGCGGCATTTGAAATGAACGCGACCCTGGACACCGGGACTCGCGTCCGCACCGTTTTTCGCTTCAGCCCCCGCGCCACAGTTTTCGCCATTGACCCGTTCGCCGGACGACTCGCCGTCTACGACCCTTCGTTGAGTATTCTGGTCACACAGGAGTTGCCCACGTTCGGTCTGCCCGTCAGAGCACAGGCAGTCTTTGACGCGCGCAACCTGCTGGACGCTCAAACCAGCACGGAGGACGGCGAAACGTTCATGACCGTGGACACGGCGCGTCGGTCGCTCCGCGGCGGTATCTCCGTCAGATTCTAAGAGCAGTCAGTGGCCGGTGGCCGGTGGTCAGTTAAAACAGACCCTGTTTTAGCTGTCCATTGACCACCGCTCTCCAAATTCTCGGACAAGTCCAAAAACTTGGATATGGCTGCCTCTCGGAACTCCTGGTTGAGCCCCGGTCGAAGGTCCGTCCGGATTTGAGAAATGGTGCGGGCATAAAGGCTATGCTTCAACGGTTCCGCGGGCGGGGCGAAAACGTGGGGGCGGCGTCCTGAGAGGCCAGGGGCCTGGAACATTGATTGCCTGAATTGAACCGATGTTGAAGTGTGCCCGGTATTTATCCGGGTTCTGAAAACGTAAAGCGAGTGGTTCCTCCGGTGAAATGAGATGAAGGGCTCTGTGCTGACAACGCGGGCGTGGGTGCTGCTGATTGTGGCGGCGCTGCTGACGATTGCCGGCGTGCTCAACTTCCAGCAGCGTTGGAAGCACAAGTCTCCTCCGACGGACGGCATCACCTGGGTTCAGCAGAGTTCCGGTCGCGTCGTCGCACAGTCCGTCGATCCGAATTCAAATGTCGGGCGCTCCGGGGTGCTCAGCGTCCAGCCTGGCGACGTGCTGAGAGGCGTGGGCCAGGACGAGGCCAGGCTCGAGGAACTCCAGTCGGTCGAAGACATCCCGATCTACCTGGAGGAGGCAGGCGTCGGCGGGCATCTGGTTTACCTGATTGAGCGGCCCTCCAACCCGGAAGAGACGCGCTGTTGCTGGAAGGCGGACATCTACCCCGAAGCTGTCTCTTCCTGGAAGACTCACGACCTCTACATCAACTTCATAGGGCTGATCTACCTCTTCGTCGGCCTCTTCGTCCTCTTCAAGCAGGGCGACCGCGCGCCGTTTGTTCCGCACTTCGCCGCGCTTTGCCTGACAGCCTTCGCCTTCCACTTCTTCAAGTCGAGCGGGCAGTACGAAGACCTGGACCTGGCGATTGCTTTTCTGGACGACGCGGCCTACATCCTGTTCGCGCCGTTGCTGGTTCATTTCTGCGCGCGCTATCCAGTGCACCAGCAGATTTCACAGAGGAGGCGCTGGCCCGTCTTCTTCATTTACGCCCCGGCAATCGTCCTGACGCTCATCGCGGCGCTTCTCTACTTCGTCAAGCCGTCGCGCCTGCCCTTCTCCGACAGATTTATTGACGGCTACCACGTGGCCGTCTTCGTGCACTTCATGCTAGGGCTTCTGACGGGCGCGGCCCTGCTCGTGCGCACCTTCGTCAGGAACGAAGCGGCGGTGGTCCGCCAGCAATTGAAGTGGGTCGTGTGGGGTTCGGCCCTGGCCATCACGCCCTTCACGCTCCTGTACGCGGTCCCCTACGTCTTCGGCATCAGGTCTGAGAACTGGCTGACGGACATCGCCGTAGTCCCGCTCGCTTTGATTCCGCTGACGCTCGGCAACTCGGTCGTGCGCTATCGACTGATGGACGTTGACATCGTTGTCAGGCGTGCGGCCGTGTATGCTCTGACGACGCTCATCATCGCCATGATGAGCGGCGCGGTGGTTTACGTCGCGGCGATTTACGCGCTCTTTGGCGAACTCAACGTCAACGAGCTCACGTTGAAAGTCGTCGGCGCGGTCGCGGCCATGACGGCAATCGTGATGATCGCCGCGCCGATTAAGAAGTACTTGCAGGAGCGCACGGACCGGCTCTTCTACGGAGAGCGCTACGACATGCGCAACGGCCTGCTCGACTTCGGGCGCACGCTCTCGGCCACGACGGCGCTTGAGCCGCTCCTCAACGCGCTCGTCAGCCGCTTGCAGCAGGTCTTAAACGTCAATCGCATCGTCATCTTCATAGAAGACCCGGAAGCCCCTTCGGGCTATCGCGTGGCGCGCGCCATCGGGCTCTCGTCGGCGATGATCGTGCCGCCGGATTTCCGAGAGATGATTCGCACGCGCTCGGCTGAGACCGGCGTGGTGCGCGCGGACGATTTGGACCTTGTGCCGGAGACCACTGGCTTCGTGCGCCGCGCCTTGCACTACTACGTCCCCTGTATCGTGCGCGGTCGCATGGTCGCCGTCATTGGTCTCGGCCGCTCGGCCGACGGCGCGCTGCTCTCGTCCGAAGACGTCGAAATTCTACACACGGTCTCCGGCTACGTCGCCGTGGCCATCGAGAACAGCCTTCTCTACCAGGAGCAGCAGGAGCGTGCAGCAGAGCTGGAGCTGCTCAAGGAGTTCAACGAATCCATCGTCGAATCCATCAACGTCGGGCTGCTCGCCGTGGACCTGGACGGGCGCGTGACGCGCTGCAACTCCGCCCTGGAGAAGATGCTCGGGATGCGACGCGACGCCGCGCTCGGCCTGCGCGTGGAAGAGCTCTTCGCCGAAGACTTCGCGGAGACGCTCAGCCAGGTGCTCGGCAATAGCCGCTGGAATTTGAAAGAGCTGCGCCACATTTACAAGCTGCACACGGCGACGCGCGCCGGGCGCTCGCTCGTGCTCAACATCGCGCTCGCCCCGTTGCAAGCCGATTCGCAGGGACGCACCGGGGCGCTCATCGTGCTCGAAGACGTGACCTCGCGCATGCGCCTCGAAGAGCAGTTGCAGCAGCGCGAAAAGCTCTCCTCCATCGGTCTCCTGGCCGCGGGCGTAGCGCACGAAGTCAACACGCCATTGACGGGCGTCTCCTCTTATACGCAGATGCTCATGGGCATGCTGCCCGAGACGGACCCCAAGCACGCGTTATTGCAGAAGGTGCGCCGCCAGGCCGACCGTGCCTCGGACATCGTCAACAACCTCCTCAACTTCTCGCGCACGGGCGGCGCGACCGAGTTCACGGATCTTTCCATCAACCAGGTGATGGACGACACGCTCCAACTGCTGGAGCCGCAGTTGCGCCGCAGCCAGATTGAGATCGTGCGCGAGTACGACCCGACGCTGCCGCGCGCCTACGGCAACGCCGTCAAGCTGCAACAGGTCTTCACCAACCTCATCCTTAACGCGCGCGACGCCATTCTTGAAGGCGGCAATATCACGCTCTTTACGGCCGCCACCAACGACGAGACGATAGTCATTGAAATCTCGGACACAGGCATGGGGATTGCGCCCGAGAATGTCGCCAAGATTTATGATCCGTTCTACACGACCAAGGGGGTCGGGCGCGGAACGGGGCTCGGCCTCGCCGTCACTTACGGCATAGTGCAGGAGCACGCCGGCCACATAGCGGTCGAGAGCACGCCGGGTAAAGGCACTACGTTTCGCATCACACTGCCGACCGTCAACGCGCGCACGCACCTGCAAGCGGCTGCGAGCGACTGAAAGCCAGGGCCTGTTTTCTACCCCTCGCCTCTGTTTCCCTTAAATGATGAAGACGCTGCACCGAATATTCGGAGTGCTGGTTATTCTCGCCTTCCTGCTGACGGGACAGTTCATGGACCTGCGCCAGGTCAGAGAGATGACCGACGAGGGAACGAGAATGATGTTCCGCTCGCGGCACATCTACATCTTGCTGGCGGGACTGATTAACGTGGGCGTCGGAGTCTATCTTATCCAATGGCGCGAGCGCTGGCGCAGAACACTACAGACCATCGGCTCGCTGCTGATTATCGTCGCCCCGCTCCTGTTAATCGCCGCGTTCTTCTACGAGCCGACGCTCAGAGGCTTAAAGAGGCCGCTGACGCTCCCGGCCATAATCGCGCTCATCACCGGAGTCTTTTGTCATCTGTTCAGCGGGGTGAAGCAGGATAAGAGAGAGCCCGCCAGTTAATTCATCAAGCGTGTTCCTGACTTCCACGGGGTCTTAATCAAATAACTGCCAATCGTTATTATCTTCGCTTCAATCAACCAACCTCCGGCCTCTATTTGCCGTCAAAAGGTTTTATGAGTTAGCTTATTGATTATGGCGAAAAAGGGTTCGGTGCTCGTCGTCGATGACGAGGAGATCATGCGCGACGTGTTGGAGACGCTGCTTTCGGCGGAAGGCTATCGCGTCGATCTGGCGAAGACGGGCGAGGAGGGCCTCGAAGCCTACGGGCGCAGGGCCTACGACGTGGTGCTGCTGGACGTCTCCATGCCCGGCATGGGGGGCCTGCGCGCGCTCGAAGAGTTTTTGAAGATCGACGCGGAGGCCGCCGTCATCATGATTACGGCCTACGCCACCTTTGACACGGCCATCGCTGCCTGGGAAAAGGGCGCGTTTGGCTGCATCCGCAAGCCTTTTCAGAACGAGCAGATCGTTGCGCAGGTGGGAGCCGGGATTAAGCGGCGACGCAAGGAAGAAGAAAGGCAGACCTTGCGCCGCGCCATGAGCCGCGCCGTTGACCGCGGCGAGATGATCGGCCACTCCGACGTGATGCAGGAGGTCTTTAGGCTGGTGGATCAGGTCGCGCCCGCGCGCTCGACCGTGCTGATTACGGGCGAGAGTGGCACAGGCAAGGAACTCATCGCTAAAGCCATTCACGAATCGAGCCCGCGCGCGCCGCGCCAGTTCGTCACCGTCAACAGCTCCAACATCCCTTCAGAGCTTCTAGAGTCCGAACTTTTCGGCCACACGCGCGGCGCTTTCACGGGCGCGGTCGCCGCCAAGAAGGGATTGTTCGAGGTCGCCGACGGCGGCTCCATCTTCCTGGACGAGATCGGCGACATTCCGCCCGAAACGCAGGCCCGGCTGCTGCGCGTCATACAGGAGCGCGAGTTCACCCCCTTGGGCGACACCACGCCGCGCCGCGTGGACGTGCGTATCATCGCCGCGACCAACATTGATTTAAAAGAGGCCGTCAAGCAGGGGACGTTTCGCGAAGACCTCTACTACAGGCTGTCGGTCGTGCCGATTGAGCTTCCCCCCCTTCGCAACCGGCGCGAAGACATCCTGCCGCTCGCTCAGCACTTCATCCGAAAGTATAACGAAGAGAACGGGCGTCAGGTCTCCGAGCAGATCAGGCCGGAGGTGCTCGCGCTGCTTGAAGCCTATTCCTGGCCCGGCAACGTGCGCGAGCTGGAGAACGCCATCGAGCGCGCCGTAGTGATTGCGCCGGGCCAGGAGATTACGCGCGAGTGCCTGCGGACAGAGGTCTCCGACCCGCAGGCGGCGCGCGCCGCGGCCATGCGCGAAGGCGGGAGCGCCGCGTCGCCCTTAGACATTGGGCGCGGCATCAACTTCTACGACGAGGTGCGCCGCTTCGAGATTGATTTAATCCGCCGCGCCCTGGAGCAGACCGGCGGCCACCAGTCGCGCGCCGCGCGCTTGCTTGGCATGAACGCCACCACGCTCAACTCCAAAATCAAGACCTACAACATAGACCCGCGACAGTGAAGTAAAGCAGAATTCAGAAGTCAGGAGTCAGAATTCAGAATATAAGGCGGAGAACCGCTTCTACAGATTTTCTTTTATTCTGACTCCTGGCTTCTGGCCCCTGAATGCTGCTCTTCCCTTATCTTTCGACCCGGTTGCGCCCGTTCTCCTTCGCGCGGTAAAGGGCCATGTCGGCGCGGGCGATCATGTCGTTGCCGGACTCGTTTGCCGAGAGCGAGCTCGCGCCGGCGCTCAGCGTGAGCTTGAAGACGCGCTCGCCGTCGCCGAAGGGGCGAGAGGCCGCCGCGGCTCTAATCTTCTCGCCGAGCGCCATTGCCCCTTCGAGGTCCGTTTCGGGCAGCAGCATCAGAAACTCTTCCCCGCCGTAGCGGAAGACCGTGTCGGAGCCGCGCACGGCCTCCGCCAGGACGCCTGCGACTTGCTGTAGCGCCAGGTCCCCTATGGCGTGGCCGTAGGTGTCGTTGACGGTCTTGAAGTTGTCCAGGTCGATGAGCAAACACGAGAGGGGCCGATGATAGCGGCGCGCCTCGGCGCTCTCGCGTGCGAGAATGTGCTGTAGGCCGTAGCGGTTGAGGCGTCCCGTCAGAGCGTCCGTCACCGCGCGCTCCTGCGCAAGCTCGGCCCTCTGACTCGCCTCCTCGGCGCTGGTGCGCAGCTCGTCGCGCTCGCGCTTGAGGCGGATGGCGACGTGAACGCGCGCGATCAATTCATCGGCCTCGAAGGGCTTGCTGATGTAATCATCTGCGCCGAGCGAAAGACCGTTGACTTTCATCTCCGTCTCGTCGCGCGCCGAGAGAAAGATGACTGGAATGTCGCGCGTCCGCCCGTCCTCTTTAATCAGGCGGCAGGCGTCCATCCCGTCCATCTCGGGCATCATCACGTCCAGGATGACCAGGTCCGGCAGTGTTTGCTGTGCCTGCTCGACGGCGTCGCTCCCGTCCTTCGCCGTCAGCACGTTGTATCCCTCGCGCTCTAATAGGCGTTGAATCAGAGTGCGGTTGACCGGCTCGTCGTCGGCCACCAGAATCTTCGGCGCAAAAGGTTCCCTTGATTTATCAAGCATAGTTAGAGTCTAGGAGTCCGGAAGCGGCTGAGAGGGTTTGCTTCGGCTCTTGCAAAATTACGCGCGGGCAGGACAATGGGGCGGTCCCGCCGTGTGAAGAGGAGCGCTAAAGGGAGCA
>DATEMM010000171.1:0-12298 GCA_035275605.1 Pyrinomonadaceae bacterium | reverse complement strand
GGTCAGTGGTCAGTTGGCGGCAAGTGGTTTTTACTGACCACTGACCACCGACCACTGACTACTGCTATTTCTTGCCCGGCGCTTTCTTCTTCGCGATCGTGGCGCGGCGCGGCCCCTTGCGGGTGCGCGCGTTGGTGTGCGTGCGCTGCCCGCGCACGGGAAGACCGCGACGGTGGCGCAAGCCTCTGTAAGCGCCGATGTCCATCAAGCGCTTGATGTCCATCTGCACGCGCTTGCGCAGGTCGCCCTCGATCTCGCCCTGCCCGTCAATGACGGAGCGAATGCGGCCGAGCTCGTCCTCGCTCAAATCCCTGACGCGCGCGTCAACGCTGACCTGCGCCTCGTTCAAGATAGAGGTCGCGCGCGAGCGCCCAATACCGTAAATGTATGTGAGGCCGATCTGCGCGCGCTTGTTCGGCGGAAGATCAACACCAGCTACACGAGCCATAACTTTACCATTTCGGATTGTGGATTTCGGATTGCGGATTTAAGAAAAAGCGCTTGTCTTTTCAATCCGCATTCCGCAATCGGCAATCCGCAATCCTTTCATCCTTGTCGCTGTTTATGCTTCGGGTTTGTGCAGATCACGCGCACCACGCCTTTGCGGTGAATGATCTTGCAGTTGTCGCACATCTTTTTGACTGAAGCCCGTACCTTCATGCCTATCCCTCGCCTCTTTCCGGCCCAAAACTTTTCTGCTTATTTGTAGCGGTAAGTGATCCGGCCACGGTTGAGGTCATAAGGCGAAAGCTCTACGAGCACGCGGTCGCCGGGAAGTATGCGAATGAAGTGTTTGCGCATTTTGCCTGAGATGTGCGCCAGCACCTGGTGCTGGTTGTCTTCCAACTCCACGCGAAACATCGCGTTCGGCAGGGTCTCAAGGACCTTCGCCATTACCTCTATCGCCTCTTCCTTCGCCATATACCTCTATAGGTTAAATTTGCCTCCACTCGCAAACTGCACATATTAGCATAGCCCAACAATTTTTGCCAAGCCGAGCCGTGGCCGAGACTTAGACGCCGACCGTCTCCACCTGCTCCCGTTCGGCTCCGACCACCCTTGTGAACACTTCCGGGCCGTTTTCCGTGATGGCGATGGTGTGCTCGCAGTGCGCGCTCGGCCGCCCGTCGAGCGTCACCACGGTCCAGCCGTCTTTGAGCACTTTCGTCTCGTGGGTGCCCAGGTTAATCATCGGCTCGACCGCGAAAACGTAGCCTTTTTTGATTTTCGTGCCCTTGCCCGGCGTCCCGTAGTTGGGGATTTGCGGGTCCTCATGCATCCGGCGGCCGATGCCGTGGCCGACGTAGTCGCGGACGACCGAGTACCCATGGGCCTCCGCGTGGCTCTGCACGGCCCAGCCGATGTCGCCGAGGTGCCTCCCCTCGCGGCACTGCTCGATGGCACGCTCCAGGCACTCCTCCGTGACCCGGATAAGATTTAGCAAGTCCGGGCTCACGCGCCCCACCGGAACGGTCGTCGCCGTGTCGCCGACGAATCCCTCGACCGTCGCGCCCACGTCAATCGAGAAGATGTCGCCTTCCTTCAGCTCGTAGTTTGACGGAAAGCCGTGCACGACCTGCTCGTTGACTGAAGCGCAGATGGAGTAGGGATAGACGTGCGGGCCGACGCGATACCCCTTGAACGTCGGCAATCCGCCGCCGTCGCGAATCATCTTCTCCGCCGCCATGTCAACTTCGAGCGTCGTCACGCCCGGCTCGACCATCCGGCGCAGTTCCTGAAGCACGCTCCCGACCAATTGCCCGGCGGCGCGCATCTTCTCCAACTCTTTTCTGGACTTTCCGATAATCATAAAAGCAGTGATAAGTGATGAGTGATGAGTGATGAGACAAGAGCTTTCTCTTATCACTTATCACTCATCACTCATAACTTCCTTTTCAATGTCCGCGTAGATGGCCTCCGGGTCGCGCGTGCCGTCAACGCGGCTGAGGAGGTTTGACTCCTCGTAGTAATCAAGCAGGGGGCGCGTCTGTTTGTCGAAAGTCGCGAGCCGGGCCTGCACCGTCTCCGGATTGTCGTCGGCGCGGTGCAAAAGCTGCGCATCGGGGTGCAGGTCGCAAACGTTATCCGTCCGGGGCGGCTTGAAGTAGATGTTGTAAATCTCGCCGCAGACGGGACAACTGCGCCTGCCGACCATGCGTTTTTCCAGCTCGCCCACGGGCACGTCTACCAGGACGGCCTGAATCTTGTTTCCCTGCTCTACGGCCAGTTTCTCCAGCATCGCTGCCTGCGCAGGGGTGCGCGGGAAGCCGTCCAGAATGTAACCGCGCCGGCAGTCCTCGCGCCCCGTGCGCTCGCGCACCACCCGGATGGTCACGTCGTCGGGGACGAGGCTGCCCGCCTCCATGATCGCGCGGACCTCTTCGGCCAGCGGAGTTTTCTCCTCCTTGAGCGCGCGAAACATATCACCCGTCGAAATCTGCGGAAGCCCCAGACGCTCTTGCAGAAGACGCGCCTGCGTCCCCTTGCCAGCGCCCGGCGCTCCCATCAAGACAATAATCTTTGACATAAGGGATTTGCGATTTTAGATTTTTGATTTTTGATTGGAAGAGGACTAAAGAATTATTTAATTAAGTTCTTGTCCTTATCCAATCTAAAATCAAAAATCGCAAATCTAAAATTTCCTACGATCTGCGCCCGCGCAGCCGCCCGCCGCCGCCCAGGAAGCCCTCGTAGTTGCGCATGACCAGTTGCGATTCGATCTGCGCGACCGTGTCCATCGCCACGCCGACGAGAATCAGCAAGGAAGTGCCGCCGAAGTAGAACTGATAATGCATCCCCTCAGGAATCCAGCCGAGGCCGGGCGTGGTGGTGACGAAGTTGTAGAGCGTCTCCCCTATGAAAGGCAGACGCTGGACGCGAAAGCCGCTCAGCATAATCTGCGGGATCAGCGCGACGAACGCCAGGTAGACTGCTCCGACAATCGTCAGCCTCGTCAGGATAGTTCGCAGGTACTCCGCCGTCGCCCTTCCGGGTCGGATGCCCGGCATGAACCCGCCGTGCTTGCGCAGGTTGTCGGCCACTTCCTCGACGTTGAAAACGATGGAGACGTAGAAGAACGTGAAGAAGATGATGAGCGTTACGAAGACCAGCTCGTAATAGGGGTCCCCGCCGTGGAACTGCTGGAAGAAGGTGTAGACCTTGCCCCAGACGGAGTTCGGGTCAGTCGGCGGGAAGGCCGAAAAGAGGCTCTGCGGCATGGAGAGCACGGACGAGGCGAAGATCACAGGGATCACGCCCGCCATGTTGACCTTGAGCGGCATGGTGGTCTGTTGTCCACCGACCATCTGGCGTCCGACGTGCCGCTTGGCGTAGCTGACGGCGATCTTGCGCCGCCCGGACTCGATGAAGACGATGAAGGCGATGAGCGCGATGAGCGCCGCGACCAGCGCGATGACGCCGATGGTCTCCAGCGCGTCGCCGGAGCTCAAGCGTTCGATCACCTGCTGCACGCCGCGCGGCAATCCGATGACGATGCCCGCGAAGATGAGCAGCGAGATGCCGTTGCCGACACCGCGCTCGGTGATCTGCTCGCCGAGCCACATCACAAAGATTGTGCCGGTGGTCAGGGTGAGCGCCGTCATAACCAGGAACTTCGTCCCCGGCACGCTGGCGACGCCGTTGTACTGTAGCCAGTTCGCGACGAAGAAAGTCTGGACGGCGGCGAGCCCGACTGTCAGGTAGCGCGTCCACTGGTTGATCTTCTGCCGCCCCATCTCGCCTTCCTCTTGCAGCTTCTTTAACTGCGGCGAGACGACCGTCATGAGTTGCAGGATGATGGAGGCGGTGATGTACGGGGTGACGCCGAGCGCGAAGATGGAGATGGTGCGAAAGTTTCCGCCAGAGAAGAGGTCCAGGACGCCGAGCAGCGTGTTGCCCACATCGTGCCACACCGCTTCGAGCCGCGCCTTGTTAATCCCCGGCGCGGTGACGTGCGCGCCGACGCGGTAGATAGCCAATAGTCCCAGCGTGAAAAAGACGCGCTTGCGCAGGTCCGGGACCTGAAACACGTTGCGAATGGCGGCGAAAAACTTTTCCATACAGGTAGCCTCTGACTTAAATGTTTGTGCCGGCAGTTATCGGTTGGCAATTATCGCTTCCGGCACTCGTGTCGCGCAAGCGTCGGTTGAAGCGAAACCACCGAAGCGTACTGGCCGCGTGGCGGGATATTCCTCGCACGCGCGGCCGCTCCAGTGGTCTTCAGGCGCTCGCTCCCAAATTTTCCCTACTGCTGCTGCTCGGCCTGCGGCTGGCGCGTAATCACGGTCGCCGCGCCGCCCGCCTGCTCTATCTTCTGCCGAGCGCTCTTTGTAAAACGGTGCGCGGAGACGCGCAGCGCTTTGGAAATCTCGCCCGTGCCGAGCACGACCACGTCGCGCTTGGCCTTCTTGATGAGCCCGCGCTCGTGCAAGAGGTCCGGCGTCACCTCGTCGTTGGCCTCGAAGTGCTGTTCGAGCGACGAGAGGCTGATCTCGATCCACTCTTTCTTGAAGATGTTGGTGAAACCGCGCTTGGGCAGGCGGCGGTGCAGGGGCATCTGCCCGCCCTCGAAGCCGATTTTGGACGAATAGCCAGAGCGGGACTTCTGCCCCTTCTCGCCGCGCCCGGACGTTTTGCCCAGGCCCGTGCCGGGGCCGCGCCCGACGCGCTTCTTCTTATGGGTGGAGCCCTTCGGGGTGCGTAAATTATCAAGACCGATTGCCATTGCTCACTCCGTTCGCAGTTTTCAGTTTTAAATTTTCAGTTTTCAGCAGGAGCCGCCTGTCTTTTCTGAAAACTGAAAACCGGCAACTGAAAACTGTTATTCAATAATCCGTAAAAGGTGCGGGACTTTCTCGACGAAGCCGCGGGTCGCGGGCGTGTCCCGGCGCTCGACGATCTGATTCAGTTTCGTCAGGCCGAGGCTCTTCACGATCTGCTTGTGCGTCTTCGGCGCGGCGATGAAGCTCCTGTAATACTGAATGCGGAGCATGTCGCCGCCGCCCGCCTGCTCTTTTTTACCTTGCTGCTCTGCCATCTTTTGAGACCTCGTAAATCGTCGATGGTAAATCGTGAATGGATAAAATCGGCTCTCCACGATTTATCATTGACGAGCTATTCAATAATCCGTATCAGGTGCGGCACGTCCGAGACTATGTGGTGCATCGAGAGCGTATCCGGGTACTCGCGAATCTGGCCGACCTCTGTGAACCCGAGGGTGCGAATCTTCTCCTGCTGCTCCTGCGGATACCCTTCAGCGCTCTGGTAATACTCTATGCGAATCGTTTTGGGCCTGTCCGGCCTGGGCTTCTGCGGTCGTGTGCTTTCGTCAGCCATCTCAAAAGCCTCCGGTGGTGGAGAATGATCAGACCTTAACAGAGACGCCCGCTTGCTCTCTCGCTTAACGATCAGCTAATTCTAAAGCTCTTCGACCTGCTTGCCGCGCAGGCGTGCCAGCTCCATCGGGTCTTTCATCTTGAGCAGACCGTCGAAGGTGGCGCGCACGACGTTGTGCGGGTTGCTTGAGCCGAGGACTTTGGTGCGAACGTCGTGCACGCCCACGGCCTGCATGACGGCGCGGACCGCTCCGCCCGCGATTACGCCCGTTCCCTCGGAGGCCGGCTTCATCAGCACACGGCCCGCGCCGTATCTTCCGATCAACTGGTGCGGCAGCGTGTTGTTGATGAGGGGCACGCGAATCAGGTTCTTCTTGGCCGATTCGATTCCCTTCTTGATGGCCAGGGGCACTTCGCGCGCCTTGCCCGTGCCGAAGCCAACATGCCCGGCCTCGTCGCCGACGACGACGAGCGCGGCGAAGCTCAGGTTCTTGCCGCCCTTCACCACTTTGGTCACGCGGTTGATGGAGATGACCTGGTCTTTCAGGTCGAGCCCCTGCGCCGTAATGCGTTGTCTGGGTTGTCTCATTACTCTTCCTTGTTATCTTCTTCAGCGCCGCCCTCGGCTTCCGCCTGGGCCGCTTCGTCTTTATTCAGTCCGGCCGCGCGCGCGGCGTCCGTCAGGGCCTTGACGCGCCCGTGATAGAGGTAGCCGCCGCGGTCGAAAACGACCTGGCTGATGCCGGCGGCCAGGGCGCGCTCGGCGATGGTGCGCCCGATGCGCTCGGCCGCCTCTATGTTTCCGCCGGTCCCGCCGCGCAGATCCTTTTCGGTCGTCGAGGCTGAGGCCAGGGTCTGCCCGCGCTCGTCGTCGATGACCTGGGCGTAGATGTGGTTGAGGCTCCGGTAGACCGCCAGGCGCGGGCGCTCCGTCGAGCCGCGCACCTTGCGGCGAATGCGCTTGTGAACCGCGCTGCGAACTGCCGCTCTATTTCTCTGTGCCATGATTATCAGTTTCCAGTTTTGAGTTTTCAGTTTCCAGCTCTAAAGATTTACTTAAAACTGAAAACTGAAAACTGATTACTATTTCCCAGTCTTGCCAGGCTTCAGCTTCAACTGAACGTCGGCGTAGCGCACGCCCTTGCCCTTGTAGGCGTCAGGCTTACGCAGCTTGTGCATCTCGGCGGCCACCTGGCCGAGCTTCTGCTTGTCTATGCCGGAGAGCGTCAGCGTCGTCTGGTACTGCTGGATGCTGGCCTTCGTCGGGACGCGCTCGGCTTTCGCCTCGATGCCCTCTGGCAGCGGGAACTCAATCGGGTGCGAGTAGCCGAGGGCGAAAACGATCTTCTTGCCCTGCACGTCGGCCTTGTAGCCGACGCCGACCACGTCCATCTGCTTCGTGAACCCTTCGGTGACGCCGACGATGGCGTTGTTGGCCAGAGCGCGCGCCAGGCCGTGCTTCGCGGCCAACTGGTCGGAGGTGCGCTCGGCCACCAACTGGTCGCCGTCCTGCTTGAAGGTGATGCCCTCCGGGACGGGCGTCTTCAGAGTGCCCTTCGTGCCCTTCACTTCCAGCTCGCGCTCCGTAATCGTGACCGTGACGCCCTTCGGAACCGTGATTGCTTTCTTTCCAATGCGAGACATAACTAACCTCAGTGGTCAGTGGTCGGTGGTCAGTGGCCAGTAGGAACAGTCTTTAACTGACCACTGGCCACCGACCACTGACCACTAATAGATTTGTGCCAGCACTTCGCCGCCGATGTTCTCGCGGCGGGCGGTTTTACCGCTCATCAGGCCGCGCGAGGTCGAGACGATGTTGACGCCGTAGCCGCCAAGGACCTTCGGAATCTCGGTCGCTCCCATGTAAACGCGGCGGCCAGGGCGCGAAACCCTCTCCAGGTGCGTGATCGAGCTTGTGCCGCGCGCGTCGTAGCGCAGGAAGATGCGTATGCTGCGCTTGACGCCCTCGCCCTTGACGACGAAGTTATTGATGTAGCCCTCTTCCTTCAGGATGCGGGCGATCTCGAGTTTCAGTTTCGAGGCCGGAATATCAACGCGCGAGTGCTTCGCACTGATGGCGTTGCGAATGCGCGTCAGCATATCGGCGATTGGATCAGTCATTACTAAACTCCAGTTTTCAGTTTCCAGTTTCCAGTTTTCAGAATTTGGGCCTCAGCGTTTCACTGAAAACTCAAAACTGACTACCAGCTTGATTTCACGACGCCGGGGATTTGCCCTTGCAGCGCCAGCTCGCGGAAGCAGATGCGGCACAAGTTGAACTTGCGCAGGTAGCCGCGCGGGCGTCCGCACCGCTTGCAGCGCGTGTAGGCGCGCGACGAGAACTTCGGCTTCCGGTTCGATTTCGCGATCAGTGATTTCTTTGCCATAAAAAATCCAGATGTTAGATGTCGGATGTCAGATGCCGGTTAGAAGTCGAAGACTGACATCTAACATCTGGCATCCAGCATCCCTGCCTTACTGTCTAAAGGGCATGCCCAGGGCTTTCAGGAGCGCGCGGGCCTGTTCGTCGTTGCGCGCGGTCGTGACAATCGAGATGTTCATGCCGCGCGTCTTGTCCACCTTGTTAAAATCAATCTCCGGGAAAATCAGTTGCTCGCGGATGCCGAGCGTGTAGTTGCCGCGCCCGTCGAACGCCTTTGGGCTGACGCCGCGAAAATCCCTCACGCGTGGCAGCGCCACCGAGACCAGCCGGTCCAGGAATTCGTACATGCGGTCGCCGCGCAGCGTCACCATCACGCCAATCGGCATGCCCTGGCGCAGCTTGAACGAGGCGATGGACTTCTTCGCCTTCGTAACGACGGGCTTTTGTCCAGTGATGGAGCGAATCTCGTCCGCCGCCGTGTCCAGAATCTTGGCGTTGGCGATGGCCTCGCCCATGCCCATGTTGATGACGATTTTTTCGAGGCGCGGCACGGCCATCGGGTTCGTGATCTCGAACTCCTTGGAGATGGCCGGGGCAATCTCCTTCGTGTACCGCTCTTTCAATCTGGCTGCCATTTTACTTTTCTTCCCTTTCGTCTGGGTCTCGCCCGCCGCAGATTTCAAATCTCAGGTCAAAGCGTTTCCAGACCTAGTTCAATACTTCCCCGTGGGCCTTTAAGACTTCTCCAGGCTCTGCCCGCTGCGCGCCGCGACGCGGGTCTTCGAGCCGTCGCCCTCGATCTCGTACTTGACGCGCGTCGGCTTGCCCGAGTCCGGGTCTATCAACTGCACGTTAGAGATGTCGATGTAGGCTTCCTTGTCTATGATTCCGCCGCCCTGGCCGCTCTGCGGGTTGGCGCGCTGGTGCTTCTTGATGATGCCAGCGCCCTCGACCTTGATCTTGCCGCGGCTCGGCAGGACTTCCAGGACGCGTCCGCGCTTACCCTTGTCGCGGCCGCTGATGACGATCACCTGGTCGTTCTTCTTTATCTTGGCGCGTTTTGTTCCCTGTGCCACTGCTATATCACCTCCGGCGCGAGCGAAACGATTTTCATGTAGTTCTTGTCGCGCAGCTCGCGCGCGACGGGTCCGAAGACGCGCGTCCCGATGGGCGTGCCGTCGTCTTTGATGAGGACCGCCGCGTTCTGGTCAAAGCGGATGTAGGTCCCGTCCTTGCGTCGCACTTCCTTGCGCGTGCGGACGATGACGGCGTTCTGCACCGTGCCCTTCTTGATGGTCCCGTCGGGCGTCGCTTCCTTGACCGTGACCTTGATGCGGTCGCCGAGAGAGGCGATCTTGCCGGTCGAGCCGCCAATCGGCATGATCATCTCCACACGCCGCGCCCCCGAATTGTCAGCCACCTCCAGAGAGGTCTGCATCTGAATCATTGCTTGCTCACTCCGTTCGCAGTTTTCAGTTTCCGGTTTTCAGTTTTCAGTAAAAGCTTTCGCCCTCTGCTGAAAACTGAAAACTCAAAACTGAAAACTATTTCTCAGCTTTCTGCACAATTTCGACCACGCGCCAGCGCTTGCGTGCCGAGAGCGGCCGCGTCTCGACGATGCGTACCTTGTCGCCGACGCCCGCGCCCGTCTCGTCGTGCGCCATGAACTTCGAGGTGCGGCGCACGTAGCGACGATACTTCGGGTGCTTGATCAGGCGATCGACGCGCACGACGACCGTCTTCTCCATCTTGTCCGAGGCGACGATGCCGACCTTCTGCGCGCGGTTCCCGCGCTTGCCTGCCTCTGTGCCGGACGCGTTGCCCGGCTGCGAATCGACGTTCGGGGCGACGGCGTGTGCCAGCGTCTCGCCGGCCTTCGTCTCCTCGGCGATTGCGGCGTCGTCCGTCGTCGGCCTGACGTCTTCCTGATTTTCTTCTGCCATCTCTTAACCTCAGCTTACTTCGTTCCCGCCTGCGCCTCTCGCTCGCGCTCGCGTATGATGGTTTGAACCCGCGCCAGTTGCTTCTTCTCCTGCCGGACGTTCTTGATGGCGTCCACTTCGCCGAGCGCCAGCTTGAAGTTCAAGCGAAAGAGCGACTCTTTAAGACGCGCCGCCTCCGACTGCAAGTCCTCGTCCGACGTATCACGCAGACGTTCTATTTCTTCACGCCTCTTTGCCATAAAACTATATCGCGCCTCCTTCTTGGTCCGCGCGCCTCACGAACTTGGTCTTGATGGGCAGCTTCTGTGCCGCCAGGCGCATAGCCTCGCGCGCCGTCGTCTCGTCCACGCCCTCAATCTCGTAGAGGATGCGGCCAGGCTTGACGACCGCGACCCAGTACTCCGGAGCGCCCTTGCCCTTGCCCATGCGCGTTTCCGCGGGTTTCTTGGTGACGGGCTTATCTGGGAACATGCGTATCCAGATTTTCCCGCCGCGCTTGATGTGGCGCGTCATGGCGATACGAGCGGCCTCAATCTGGCGGTCCGTAATCCACGCCGGCTCCAGAGATTTCAGCCCGTACTCGCCGAAGCTGATGGAGCCGCCACGATTGGCTACGCCAGTCATGCGCCCGCGCATCTGCTTCCGGTGCTTAACTTTTTTCGGCATCAACATGATAAATGAACCCCAAAACAGTTTTCAGTTTTGAGTTTTCAGTTTTCAGTCCCAGGCACTTGCTGAAAACTGAAAACTGAAAACTGTTGACTGCTTATGCTCTCTCTCCACCGCGCCCGCGGCCGGGTCTATCGCCGCGCTCTCCGCGCTCTCCGTCGCGGCCCTCGCGCTCGCGGCGCGTGCGCGGACGGCGTTCGCGACCGTCGCCGCGCGGCTCGTTGATCGGGTCCGTGCCCGTGCCGCGCGCCATCGCTGCCTTCGGGTCGAGAATCTCGCCCCTGTAAATCCAGACCTTGACGCCGATGACGCCAAACGTCGTGTGCGCTTCGGCCAGCCCGTAATCAACGTCTGCGCGAAGCGTGTGCAGCGGGAGCTGGCCCTGTAGATGCCACTCACTGCGCGCAATCTCGGCCCCGTTCAGGCGGCCGGAGACTTTGACCTTAATGCCCTGAGCGCCGAACCGCAGAGACTCCTCGACGGCCTTACGCATGGCGCGGCGGAAGGCTATGCGCTTCTCTAATTGCGCCGCGATCTTCTCGGCCTGGAGCTGCGCGTTCAGCTCTGGCTTGTGAATCTCCTGGATGGAGACCAGAACCTCGCGCCCGGTGCGGGCCGAGAGGTCGCCCTTGAGCTTGTCTATCTCCGCCCCCTTGCGCCCGATGATGATGCCGGGGCGAGAGGTGTAGATGATGATCTTCAGGCGGTTGGCCGCGCGCTCGACGTCCACGTGGGAGACGCCCGCGCCCGTGAACTTAGCTTTCAGCTCGCGCTTGAGCTTCAAATCCTCCAGCAGGTACTCGCCGAACTGGCGCTTGGCGTACCAGTGCGAGTGCCAATCTTTGTTGTAGCCGAGGCGGAAGCCGTATGGATGAACTTTCTGGCCCACTCTATTTCTCCATTTTAGATTTACGATTCCTGATTTTTGATTGAAAGCGGATAAGTTTTAATTCCTTATCCAATCGCAAATCAAAAATCTAAAATCAAAAATTATTCTTCGGTCTCTTCTGCGCTCTCAGTCTTCTTCGAGGCGCGCTTCGACGCTTTCTTCTCGCCCTCCGCGGGCGCTGCCGTGCGCTTGGCCCGTGGTGCGGCGACCGCTCCGCCGCGCTTGCGGCCCTTGCTCTCTTCAAGCTTGGCGGGCTTGGCGTCGGCGACCTTGCCGCCCTTCTTCGCCTCTGCGGCCGCGACCTTGTCTTCGCTTGAGAGAAGAACCGTCACGTTGCAGAAATGGCGTCGCTCGCGATAGGCGCGCCCCTGCGGGGCCGGGCGCATGCGGCGCCGGTTCTTCGTCGGCCCGCGGTCAACGAACGCGGCCTTGACCCACAGGTCGTCCGGGTCGATGGCGATGTTCGCCTTCTCGGCCGCCTCCGAGGCGTTGGCGATGGCCGAGCGCACGCACTTCTCTATGCTGTCGGCCGCGCGCTTATTCGTGAACTGCAAAATCGCCAAAGCCTGGTTGACGTTCTTGCCGCGAATCATATCTATGACGAGCCGCGCCTTCTGCGCCGACCCCCTTAGATACTTTGCACTCGCTCTTGCTTCCATCTCTGCTCACTCCGTTCGCAGTTTTCAGTTTCTCATTTTCAGTTTTCAGTAAAAGCTTTCGCTCCCTGCTGAAAACTGAAAACTCAAAACTGAAAGCTATTTCTTAGCTACTTTCGAAGTCTTCTCGGCCTTCGTCCCCGAATGGCCCTTGAAGGTGCGCGTCGGGGCGAATTCGCCCAACTTGTGGCCGACCATGTTCTCCGTCACGTAGATCGGCAGGTGGCGCTTGCCGTTGTGGACGCCGAAGGTCAGGCCGACCATGTCCGGCGTGATGGTCGAACGACGCGACCAGGTCTTGATCGCCGGGGGCCGCGCGCCGCCCGCGCGGATGCGCTCCACCATCTTCGCAATGCTCTTATCTACGAACGCCCCTTTTTTAACTGAACGTGCCATATCGTTTCGCTTCGCTCCACTAAGGTTTC
>DATEMM010000170.1:0-3125 GCA_035275605.1 Pyrinomonadaceae bacterium | reverse complement strand
CATCTTCGGACCCGGTTTCGCCGCTTCAGGCTTCCTGGCAACTTCGGCTCCGGCGGGCTGACCGTCCGTCGCTGCCTGCCTGGCCGCCGCTGCTTCCGCCATCCTCGCACGGTCTCTGGCCTCGCGCGCGCGCTTCGCCGCCAGGGCGTTCGCTTCGTTGACGGAGGCCGCAGCTTCCGCGCTGTTCGGGTCAGCAGTGGCCTGTTCCGGCTGGGAGGTTTGGTCGGGGCTGGCGCTCGGTGCCTGGGCTTCCGGCGCGGGTGCGCTTGCCACCGGCTGAGCAACGGCTGCTGCCTTGCCCTTGCCGTACCAGCCCGCGGGGATACCGGCGATTGCGACAAGCGCAATGACGGCCGCGCCGACGGCTGCGTAAATCATCTTGCTTCTTCCGCCACCAGCCGCGCTGTCCACCATCATCGAGAGCGGGACACCGGATTCGCTGTCGAACTCGACCGCCTCAGCGGTTTCATTCACGCCGTCCGGGTCCTCCACGTAGGAGACTCCCTCTTCGGCGAACGGAGCTTTCGGCTTGATGCCTTCGTCCAGTCGGCGTAAGCCTTCGAGCGTGACCTGCGTCCACGGCTGATGAATCGTGCGCCGCGTGGGCTCGAACGCCGGGCTGAATTTGAAGGAGGCGTTCGCCAGGGTCAACGCGTAGTAGATGGCCTCGATGCCGTTGAGCGAGCCGATCTTGGCGTCAACCAGGTCGCCCCGGTCGAAGTAGAAGTAGCCGGGGGTTAATTCATACGCGACCTTCAGGCGGCCGGTCTTGCGTTGGTTGCAGAAAAACTCTATCAGTTCCGCCAGCGAGAGGTCGCTCAGTTGTCCACTCAGTGCCATGTCTTATTCCTTTATGCGTTGGAGCAAAGTTTGCGGTTGGCCCATCAATTCAGGGGGCAAAAGTTCGGCGCGGCCTGAGAGCTTACTGGCCCAGGCCGAAGTTGTAGTTGATCTCGCCGGAGACCTTCACGGGCTGGCCCGAGAGCAGCGTCGGGGAGAAACGCGCCGCCTGCGCCGCCTGCACAGCGGCCGCTCTTAAAAGCACGTGGCCGCTCGTAGCTTTGGCCGAAATCACCTTGCCCGCTTCGTTGATAATGACCTCGACTGTGACCATGCCGGTGGCCCTGGAAGTCCTGGCTACCGCCGGGTACGTGGGCTTCGGCAGGTCCAGTGCCTTGCCGTTGAGCACGCCGCCGGAGACGGGCTTGAGCAGAGGTTTGGGCGCATGCCTGGCCGCGGGCGGGGGTTCTTCGTCAACCTTGACTGCCGAGTTGGCCGCTACACTGGTCGGCAGGCCGAACGTGCTGTCCGGGTTCGCCATGTTCGTCTTAAGAAGCGAACCACCGGAAGGCAGCGGAGCGGCGGATTTGTTCGCGGCGACGGCGGGCTGCGAGTTGTTCGCAGCGGGCTTTGAGGCAGGCACGGCGGCGGGCGAGTTCTTCTGGACGGGCACAGCCGCGGCCGGAGCGGGAGTCGTAGCCGGCTGGCTCATCTTGGCGAGAGTCGCTTCGTCCAGGTAGTAGCTGATGAGGCGGTAGGTGACTTCCGTCGGCTCATACGTGATCTTGCCGCCTTCGAGCACCGCAACGGAGGTCGTCATCTTCGTCCAGTTGCCGAAGTTGTCGAACTCGTAAGAGTAGACTTCCTTGCTCAGGAGCGTGCCGTCCGTGTTGAGCAGCGTCATCTCCACGATGTTGCCCTTGTCGTCGTACTTGTAAACTTCCTTGCCGGTGAGGGCTGCGCCGGGCACCGGGAAGTATGCGTTCTCGGTCTTGTTGCCTTTGATGTCATAGGCGACCGCTTCCAGCACGGAGTGCTGCCCCTCAGTAACCTTGCCACCCTTGTTCGATAGCTTAGCCATTTCGGTGCGAACGCGGCGCACGGGGCCGGCCAGCCCGTCCCTGTCCCTGTCCGTTTCCGTCAGTGGCTGGGAGATGAGCGCGAATTGGTTTGAGGCTGCGAAAGGCGCATTCACTTGCGCTGACGCGGGCAGGCCGAAAACCGCAACGAGGAGGGCGACCGGCAGGGTCAGGGTCAGACGTCTTTTCATGGACTTAACTCCTGAAATAAGTATTTGTGAGTGGCTCAAAGATTCGTCGGCAGGGGCGGGTAAAGCGTCTGCTGCCTCGGCTTTGGCTTTTTGAAGGTGCCCGGAAAGGCCGGAGCTTTTAGGTAAGAGGTGAAACGCGACGGCCGCTTACCGGCACACTGCCTGATTGAACGAGGTCGCAAACCAGCCGCCCCACTGCTGAAAAGCACAGCGGGCAGCACATACATATTATATTGATTAACAGAGTTTGTCCATAGGAAACATAGCAAAACTCAAAGGGGCAAAATGCCAGTAAAAACCCCGAATTTTACTGGCCTGCTTCCTGGTAGGAGGCCAGGAGGGCGGCGATGGCGTCGATGACGGGCGTGCTGGATTCGGCGCTGGTCTCGTCGTTACAGATGATGGAAAAGGCCAGCACCTCGTCATCTTCGGCAGTGGCGTAGCCGGAGAGGGAATTGACGTAGGTCAGGGTCCCGGTCTTGGCTTCGACCCGGCCAGGGGTGGAGCGCAGGCGGAATTTGAGGGTGCCGTCGCGCCCGGCCACTGGGAGCGAGTCCCGGAAGCGCGCGGCCGACGAGGTCTGAAGCATAACGGCGAGCAGTCGGACGGTGGCTTCGGGCGTGACCAGGTTGAGGCGCGAGAGGCCGGACCCGTCGTGCAGCGCCAGCGAGTCCACCGGAATCCCGTGCTCGGCGAGCCACTGGCGGACGACCGTTGTGCCAGCCTCGTCATCGCCGCGCGTGCGCGCGCGCTTAGGGTCCAGGGCGGGCACGGTCGAGCCCTTCTCTTTGCCAAGGGTCCGCAGGATCAATTCGGCGTTGAGATTGATGCTCTCCTTGTTCGTCCGGCGCACGACTGAACCGAGCGTCTCGCCCGTCAGGGACGCGAGCTCGACCGCACGTTCGGGAACGACATGCTCTCTCTCTTCACTCTCTCTTGCATCGCGCGCACGCGCTTCGCCTTCGACCTCTATGCCGCGTCGCTTGAGCGCGTCGCGGAAGAGGGTCGCGGCCCAGAGCGCCGGGCGGTGTACGGAGAGGCGTGCGCTCAGGCCGCGCCCGCCCGCTGGAAACTC
>DATEMM010000169.1:0-21470 GCA_035275605.1 Pyrinomonadaceae bacterium | reverse complement strand
CGTCGGCCTCAAGGATGACGGGTCGGCCGCCGCGCGCCGCTTTCATGAGCGCGTTCGCAGCCCGCTGCTCACAGACATCCAAATTGACTGGGCCGGGCTGCCCGTCTCGGACGTTTACCCGAAGCGCGTTCCCGACCTGTTCAGCGCCAGGCCAGTCGTCCTGACCGGGCGCTACACGAAGGGAGGGAGGGCGACGATTCGCCTGCGCGGCAAGATGTCCGGGCGCGACTTCGTGCGCGAGATTCCGGTGGAGCTGCCCGAAGCCGAGGCCCGACACGACGTGCTGGCGACCCTCTGGGCGCGTACACGCATTGACGACCTGATGAGAGAAGATTACATGGGCGTCCAGGGCGGCAAAGCGCACGCCGACATGAAAGAGCCGATCACACAACTGGGGCTGGAGTTTCGTCTGATGACGCAGTTCACTTCGTTCGTCGCCGTGGAGGAGATGGTGGTGACGGACGGTGGCCAGCCGCGCCGGATAGAAGTCCCTGTGGAGTTGCCCGAAGGCGTGAACCGCGCGGACGTCATCCAGGAAGCTGACGACCCGCGCGGCTTCATCGGACAATTCTACGTTGGCCGTAGGGGCGCGCAGAGCGTCGCCCAGCCAAACTCCCCGCCGACCGTGACGCTGTCGGCGGCCAAGGTGAAAGCCCCGGCGCAGGTTTACAAGAGCACTGGGAATGCGAACGTTGGCGGCGGCGGCTCGGGCGCAGGAGGAGCGGCGGTCGTTGCCGCAGACAGCACGATCAACTTCAAAACAGAACTGCCGAAACCAGTGCCGACGCCGGTACCTACTCGTGCAGAGGAGAAACAGCAGCGGCTCGTCTCGAAACTGAATCCGGCGCTCGTCGCCGTAGTGGAGCGGCTGAAGAACAAGGGAGCGCAGCCGGGCGCAGGCGAGGCTAAATTCGTCCGCGACGGCAAGGCCGAGATTCAGGTCTGGCTGACGGATAAGACGGAGGCGAATCTCGCGCGGCTCAAGGCGCTCGGGTTCGAGGTTCTGATTGATCCGAAGACCTCCAAGATGGTCATCGGCCGCGTGAGTCTGGATAAACTGGCGGAGCTGGCCGAGTTGGAGTTCGTCCGCTACGTCACACCGATGAAAGACAAATAGGGATGTAAGCTCAGGGGGGCAGGAGTTGCTCCTGCCCCCGCCCGTCCATTTTCCATTCTTCACGCGCCTGCCCCGAGAGGTCGCGCACCGGCTTGGCTCCGCCTGTAGCGAAGGCGGGAGACCCGCCGCAAGGCCATATCCAACAAGCAATTGACACTGGCTGCTGCTGGGGATACAATGCCATACCGTTCGATCAAGGCTGAAGAACGGTGGGTGGGTTACCGATTGCAAGCGCCCGGCATTAGAGGTATCCACTATATATTGGGCATGGTTTTCCCAATCACTCAAGATCAGGGGGCCACTCGTTAGGTTTAATGGGCAACAGAGTGGCACATATCTTTACGCTGGCAGGGCAGGAGATGGGGGGTAGCGCCATCCTGTCCGGCACGCTCTCTACCCGTCCCCTCGCGGCCCGCCCTCTCTGTGCTATGCTCTTACAGGGACCTGTCTTCAGGTCCTTGGCCCGTTCGTACAAGTGGAACTCTGGTTACGAGGCCGTGGCGTTTGCGCATCCGTTCTCACGTCTGACCTTTTATAGAAAGAAATTTCTACCACCCCGCCGCTCTATTCCTAGCCTCCACAGGCTTCTGAGCAGCTTGGTACGGCATCTAATAAACTAAGCGGCCGCCGCAGGGCACGCCGGAGCAGCGAGACTAGCTCGGCCAAAACCGCGCGCCGCGATTGCACTAGGAGCTGACTGAAATGTCAAAGCGACCTCGACTCGGTTCTGAGTCCTTTTGGGATATGGCGGCACTAGCCATTGAAGGCTGGTTGGCGTCATGCCAGAGCTGTGTCGAACACTACTACTACCAAAGTTGGGAAAATGCGGTTGTATTTCTCGACTCGTGCGCGGCAGGCGGATTGGTAGAGAAAGTTTCGCTTTTGGACCTCAAGGGAGACGTCGGCCCGCGCCCGGCCCCGACCTTATGGCAAAAGCGTTACGACCAAAATATATACATATCCGCGCCTGTCTTCCGCAAAGGGAATCTGGACGCTGCTCGCAGAAGAATAGAGGGGACCAAGAATGCTGTCTACAACGCTTTTCGTCTCTACTACGAAGAGCTAGGAGCAGACAACGACGGGATTAATGCCGCATACATGCACGCAGTTGTGAATGGCGACCTGCGCCACTCCGATATAGCCAGGGAGCGGCTGGATGTTGATCTCAGCCCGGTCGCAAAGTTGCGCTTAATTCAGGATGGACGTCTGACTTCAATCAAACGCAACCACACTGAGCTATCACCGAGCGAAGTCAGAAAGCAGGTGACTAAAGAGACCATCGAATATGTGCTTCGATTCTCAGGACAGAAAGTGCAACAGCCCTGCGTTTCCGACCGTGCCGAGGAGCTGGAAAAATTTGTCGTAGATTTTTTAGGCGACCAGTGTAGTCTCGGTACATTCTTGCAGGAGGGGTACAAGCTCCGTTCGGATTATCATCTGCGCTTGCTGCCGGTAATAAGGGAGTTGACCTATTACCTCTATGGCAAGAAGAAGAAGAGAAACGAAGACGCAGCGGCCTTTATAGCGCGCATACGAGAAAAAATCGATGGAGCAAAGCAGCGCCAGGAGAGTGATGAGGATTACGTCATTGCGCTCTCCGAGTTTAGAGAAGACCTTGATGATTATGTTTCAGGTCGGCGCTCCCCAATCTTTGCCCCGACTCCAGATGCCAATCATCTTGGGCCGCCTGCGATTGCCTAAATAAAAGCATCCTCTATGAGACTGCGCACCGCTTGTACGTGGGGCCTTCATGTGTGCCCGGCATCCGGCTGCGCCGGTGAGTTAAGACATCAACGCTCATTCCCGGAGAGGGATACTCGCCGATGCTCCGTGCCGGCATCGGCTAACCCAGGTTCAAAAACGCGCGCGAGGCTTTTTACAAAGCTGATTCTGGGCTGACTCATCAATCAATCTCAGCCACGAACTCCTCACTGCGCAAGCACTGAAGCATTTCTGTATCTTTACTTATAGCGGCATTCTAAACCGTTGGACGTGATTATCGTTTTCGCAGTGGCATAGATCATCCGTTAAGTTAGAACCCGGATGGCCCAGTTCAGAGATGCTCCGTTCTCTGTCCAATCTCTTTTGGCCGAACCTGGCGGCCAGGGTTTGGGGAGGGGATTTCTATAACTCCACTTGATGAGGTTGCCTCATGACCACGGATGATGCCGTGTTACAACAACCCGAAGAAGAATCTTCTTCGCCGCCCCTCCTCGTAGTTGTCGGCGCTGGCGCGAAGGCCGCCGCTCTCGCTGCCAAGGCGAGAGTGCTGAAGAAACTCGAAATAGGCGAAGTCAGAATTATTGTCGTCGAGCGCAACAAGGTGGCGGCAAACTGGAGAGGCGGTTTCGGATTCACCGACGGACAAAATGAGCTATGCACTCCTCCTGAAAAGGATGTCGGGTTCCCGTATAAATCGCTCTACGGTGATGAAGTCGATAAAGAGATGCTGAGGTATACATGGCAAGCTTTTCGGATGGGCGAAACCTCCTACGAAGATTGGATTGACCGTGGGCGGCGTCAACCTCAGCTTGAGGTGTGGGCGCGCTACCTGGGCTGGGCCCTGGAAGACGCGACCCCCGAAGACATCATCAAGGAAACGGCGGTCACAAGCGTCGAGCCGTCCGGGGGCAAGCTCTTAGTCAACACACGTCGGAGGGCCACTACCGACACCATCGTGGCTGACGGCGTGGTGTTCACTGGGCCAGGGGAGCCGATTAAAATAAAGGATTCGCCCACCGAGGCAGAGCGTATCTTTGATGGAAGAAATTACTGGACTAATATTCCCATCTTCGAAAAGATGACGACCGGCAAGGTCGCCGTCATCGGCGGAGGCGGGACGGCTGCGAGTGTAACACTCTCTCTTCTTCAGCGAGCGCCCTCATTAGACATTCACATGATTAATCCTCGCGGCTCGATCTTTACGCGCGGTGAGGGCGTCCGGGAAAAAAGATTGCTTTGCAATACGGAGGAGTGGCTGAGTCTGGACGAGTTCAGGCGCTTGGAGTTTATTAAGCGCACCGACCGCGGGGTCTTTTCGGTGGCAGCGCAGAGGCAGTTTGACGAAGCTGATAAGCTGGAGGTGATGTCCGGCGAGGTGCTGTCCCTTGAGGTTGTGGGTGACATAATCATCGTGCGCTTCAAATATGGTGATCCGCCAAAGGAGATGGAATACGAGTATAACGCAGTGATAGTGGCTCTAGGGTTCGACCCGTTCTTTTCGCTGACCATGATTCCGGAGCAGTTCCGCCCTCAGATCAAAACCGCGTCCCAGCGCCTGGACGTCCAGCGCAACGTTGATTACCACTTGCGCCTCCCGTTCGACTCTGTTCCGGAGTTGGCGGAAGCGAAGCCCAACATCCACGTGCCGATGTTGGCTGGATTGGCTCAAGGGCCGGGATTCCCTAACCTGGCGTGCCTCGGCCATCTCTCCGACCGCATACTCTCCTTGTATCTGCCGCCTTCAGAGCCGCAACGCCGCAGCAAGACTTGAACCTGAAGGATAAGAGAAACGCGCGAACACGAAAATACGGCGAGGCGGCGATGAAGAATTTAGTTCTTCATCGCCGCCTCGCCGCATCTAGTCTCCATCAAATCTTTTTCTAGGCCGCGCGTTGTCGTTGCGGGTCGTAGCTTTCCATCAGGTAGCGCCGCCCTATGTATTTGAGCACCGCCGAGACGTGCTTGCATTCGTAGCCCGGTTCGGCGTTGCCGCGGAAAACGAAGTCGGCGCAGGTACAGGCCAGCCTCTTCGTGCGCGGCTCGCAGAAGAGATGATAGTCCTGTTCCGTGCCGCCTTCCGAGCGGGCCATCCAGCCGTAAGGCTCTGCCTCGCCCACTTCTATGCGTTCGGAGCGCGCGGCGCGCTCCTCGGCCGGGGTGAAAGTCGAAACCTTCACCAATGTTTTTTTCTTAGTTGTCATCACAAAAATCCCCTTGTCCGTTTACTAATATGAGTGTCAAAAGACGCCTCGATTATACCTCAAAGCGGGCGTTTCTTTGATGCGGACGGGCCTTGCAAAGTTCGACTCCGGGACCCGTTGCCGAGGCCCCGCCTTTAACGAAATAATCAATGCTCTCCAAACTTTTGGATGAGCACGAAGCGCCTGACCGATAGAGGATTGCGCCCCTGGCAGGATTATTCAATGAATCCGGGGCGCGACGCTCGTGGAACGAGAGGTGCCTGCCCAAATAATTGTACAGAGACTTTCAAGCGGGTTAATGCGCTGGTCGTGCCAGGACCGTGACCCCTCGCCCTTGATACAGAGCGTCGCCTCTGAAAAAAGTCTGGACAACCACCCGCAAACTCGGTTATTAGAAAGCTACTTTTCAGTTGAACTCGGAGCCAGAGGCCACTTGCCGGCCAGCGCTCGACAAGTCTTCGCGGTAGATCAAAGGTAGCTCACGAACCTGAAGCTTGGACGCGGCCCAAGGCCGCTTCAAACTTCATCTTTCCCGGTGCTCTTTCCCAGCCAAACCTTGGAGGTTGTCATGAAAAGAGAGAGATTTCTCAGAAGTTGCGTCCAACTGCTATTGTGCGGCCTTCTCCAACTCTTTGTCTGCCACGGTGCCCTCGCCCAAACCGGCACGTCCTCGGTCCGCGGCACGGTTACGGACCAGCAGGGCAGGGCTGTGGCCGGGGCAACCGTCACGCTGACCAACTCCGAAAAGAACTTCACTCGCACGCAGACCAGCAACGAAGAGGGCGTCTACAGCTTCACGGCGGTGCCGCCCGGCAACTACCGCGTCGAGGCAGAGGCTTCCGGCTTCAAGAAAGCGTCGGTCACGGAAGTGCGCGCTCTCGTGGACACGCCGACCGAGGTCAACGTGCAACTGGAAGTCGGCAACGTCACAGAGGTGGTGAACATCGTCGCCGGGAGCGAGGCCCCGCTTAACACGTCCGACGCGAGCATCGGCATCGCCTTCGAGTCGCGCCGCATTCAGGAACTCCCGCTCAACGCGCGCAACGTCGTCGGCCTGCTCAGCCTCCAGCCGGGCGTGACGCGCTCTGGCTACGTCAACGGCGGGCGCTCAGACCAGGCCAACATCATGCTCGACGGGATAGACAACAACGAGCAGCAGCGTGGCCTGGATGTTGTCACTGACGAGGCTTTCGCCAGCGTCCTGCGCTCGACGCCGGACTCGCTCCAGGAGTTTCGCGTGACGACGACCAACGCGAACGCCGACCAGGGCCGCTCCTCCGGCGCGCAGGTCACGCTCGTCACCAAGTCCGGCACGAACGACTTTCACGGCTCGCTCTACGAGTACCATCGCAACACCGTGACGAGCGCCAACGACTTCTTCAACAACGCCGCCGGCGTCGAGCGCCCGCAACTCCTGCGCAACATCTTCGGCGGCTCCGTCGGCGGCCCCCTGAAGAAGAACCGCGCGTTCTTCTTCTTCAACTATGAAGGGTTCCGCGAGGCCACGGGCACCAGCGTCGTGCGCGAGGTGCCGCTGCCCACGCTCGGTCAGGGCATTGTGCGCTACAGGTCCGAGAGCGGAGCATCCGACGGGGGCTGCCCGGCAGGCACGCCCGCGGGCATCATCTG
The DNA here is from genome assembly GCA_035275605.1 of Pyrinomonadaceae bacterium. Taxonomy (GTDB): domain Bacteria; phylum Acidobacteriota; class Blastocatellia; order Pyrinomonadales; family Pyrinomonadaceae; genus QHXM01. The sequence continues at coordinate 14,801 of DATEMM010000169.1, read as the reverse complement.
CCTGACCCCCGCCGAGATTAACGCGGCCTACGTTGCGGTCAACGGGCCTCCGGGCCCCGGCATCAACCCGTCCGCGCTCGCCGTGCTAGCCAGTGCGGCCCAGCGCTACCCGGCCAACGACAACACAGTCGGCGACGGCCTCAATACGGGCGGCTTCCGTTTCAACGCGCGGACGCCGACGGAGCTGAACACTTACATCTCGCGCCTTGACTTCAACCTCACGGACCGCCAGACGCTCTTCGTGCGCGGGAACTATCAGATGGACCTGGTCACGCGCTCGGTCTATTTCGATTCCGATTGCAGTACCGTCGGCGACAACGTCCAGTGCTTCCCGGACACGCCGCCCCTGACGCTCTGGAATCACCCGAAGGGCATTGCCATCGGCCACAACTGGACGGCGTCAAGCAGCTTCGTCAACCGCCTGGCCTACGGTTTTACCCGCAGCGCCTTTACGCAGAGCGGCGACTCGCAGCAGAACCGCCTCAACTTCCGGTTCATCTTTTCCCCGAACGGCTTTGCGCGTGAATTGAGCCGCACCACGCCCGTCCACAACTTCGTGGACGACGTCTCGTGGGTCAAGGGCAACCACTCGTTCGGCTTCGGCGGCAACGTCCGCCTGATTCGCAACAGCCGGACTTCTTTCGGCGCTTCCTACGACGACGCAGTCATCAACCCGTCCTACTACGACTTCTCCGGCGACGCCGTCATCTTCGACGTTTACGGCTCGGGCGATCCAATCTTTTCAGACGTTCAGAACGGGGGCGAAGTCGATTTGCGCGACGCGCTCTCGTCCGTCATCGGACGCTTCTCGCAGTTCACGGCCAACCTCGTCTACGACAGGAACGGCGCGCTGCAACCTGTGGGCACTCCGACCATTCGCTCCTTCGCCACGCAGGAGTACGAGCTCTACTGGCAGGATTCGTGGAGGATGAGGCCGAACTTCACGCTCACTTACGGCATGCGCTGGTCTACCTCGACGCCCGTCTACGAGACGCAGGGCATCCAGGTCAAGCCGACAGTGAGTCTCGGCGAGTATTTCAACCAGCGCCAGGAGAGCGCGGCCCAGGGCATTCCCTTTAACGATCCGATCACCTTTGACCTAGCGGGGAAAGCGAACAACCGGCCGGGCTATTACGACCAGGATTGGAACAACTTCGCTCCGTCCGTGGCCTTTGCCTGGTCGCCCAACATGAACAACTGGTTCGGGCGACTCATCGGGCGCAACGGCAAGAGCGTCATTCGCGGCGGCTTCCGCATGACGTATGATCGTATCGGCAGCCAGCTCGCCGTCAACTTCGATTTGAACTCTGTGCTCGGCTTCACCTCTGGCCTCGGCAACGCGGCCAACACCTTCAACGTCAGCGACCGGCTCGGCCCGCTCTTCACGGGCACGAACCCGAGCGTGCGCAGCAATCCGGAGGTTGGCACAATCGCGCCGTCGCTCTCTTTCCCGCTGACGATTGCAGCCAACGAAGACCAGCGCATCGAGCAATCGCTGGACGATTCGCTGACCACGCCCTACAACTACAGCGTCAACTTCTCCTACGGACGCGAGATCGGCAAGGGGCTGTCGTTCGAGACAAGCTACGTCGGGCGCTTCGGGCGCAAGCTGCTCGCCTCGCGCGACATCATGCAGTTGAACAACATACGCGACCCACAGTCGGGAGTAACTTATTACGAGGCGATGAACCAACTCGTTGACTTCCGCTACGCCAACCGGCCGATCACCTCGGTTCCCGACATTCCGTTTTTCAATAACCTCTTCCCCTTCATGCCGGAGTGGTGGGGGGACACCTCCCTGACGCCGACGCAGGCGGCCTACGCGTTCATCGCGTTCCCGGAGCTGGGCGGCGAGGGCATCACCGACTATACCTTCGTGCAGCTCCTGTGGGACGACAGCCCCACCTGCACCACCTGCCCGTTCGGCGGCGGCCCGGCGCGCTTCAACAATATGTTCTATCAGCCGCAGTTCGGCGCGCTCTCGTCGTTCTCGACCATCGCCTACTCGAACTTCAACTCGGCGCAGTTCTCTTTGAGGCAGCGCCTGGGAAACAGCCTGACGTTCGATTTTAACTACACCTTCGCTCACTCGCTCGACAACGCCTCGGGCCTGCAATCTTCGGGCGCATACGCGACGGCGTTCATCGTCAACGCGCTCGACCCGGATCAGAACTACGCCGACTCGGACTTCGACGTGCGGCACCAGATCAACGCGAACTGGCTGGCCACCCTGCCGTTTGGCAGGGGCAGGGCCTTTGGTGGCGGCATGCCTAGAATCGCCGAGGCTGTGCTGGGCAACTGGACGCTGACGGGCATCTTCCGCTGGAACACAGGAATACCCATCCAGACGCCTTTCGACGCCAGCCGCTGGGCCACTAACTGGAACGTGCAATCGAACGGCGTGCGGGTGCGCTCGATAGTTTCCTCGCCGACGCGCACGGGCAGCCCGAACGTCTTTGGCGATGCGCGGGCCGCGCTGGCCAGCTTCCGCAACGCGCGTCCGGGTGAGGTGGGCGACCGCAACGTCCTGCGCGCGCCGGGCTACATCTCGCTCGATCTGGGGCTTTCCAAGAACTTCAAGCTCCCGTGGGAGGGGCACGCGATACAGTTCCGCTGGGAAGTCTTCAACGTGACGAACACGCAGCGGTTCGAAGGGACTACGATTGCCGACCTGGGGCTGCCCCGCGATCCGTACCTGCGCAACCTGGACCCTGGCCCGGACTTTGGCCGGTTCACTTCAACTCAGTCCCCGCTGAATGAAAACAAGGCGGGCCGCGTGATGCAGTTCGCGCTGCGCTATCAGTTCTAAGGCGAGGACGCGAACTCACTCAGACCCCGAAGGGGCCGAATATGATAGCCAGGGGCGACGTGCTTAACACTTGCCCCTGGCTATTTTATTTGACCCCTTCGGGGTCTGAAATTTTCTCCTCGTCCTGCTTTCGTTTCTGCCTCTGTTTCTCCTTCTCCTTCTCCCGCTCTTTGGCCGCCTGTTCGTGCCTCCTGGCGATGGGCGCGATCAGCACCTCTTCGACCTGCTTATCCAGTCTTCCGATGACGGACATCTCAAGCCCCCTTTCAAATTGCGCCATGCGCTCTTTCGCTCGGCGCGCCTTTGCGGCTATATTTACCCAGAAATACTTTTCAGGAAGTTTACGACCATGCCGAAAAACCTGGCAACCCCCAAAAGATTGGACACGACCCGAGCCCTGAGAATCGCCCTCCCCTTCGTCATCGCCCTGGCGCTCCTCGGCTCTTTCTTCGTCACCAGCGCGCAGCAGCAGCAGGAGAACCAGAAGCAGCGGCCGCGCCGCGTCTCCGACTCTCGCGAACAGAAAACTCCTGGCACAACGGCCGGGCCCTACTCTTCCACGGAGACTCAGGTCGGCGAGGAGCTGGACGACGGCGATGTCGTGCGCGTCGATACGCAACTGGTCTCTGTGCCGGCGGTGGTGACGGACCCTTCGGGCAGAATCATGCCGAACCTGCGCGCCGAGAACTTCATCGTCTTCGAGGACGGGCGCCCGCAGCAGATCAGCAACTTCGCCACGACCGAAGCGCCTTTCGAGATCGCTCTGCTGCTGGACACTTCCGGCTCGACGCGCGCCGACATCGGCCTCATACGCCGCGCCGCGCGCGTCTTTCTGGACGCGCTGCGACCCGGAGACCGCGTCGCCATCGTCGCCTTTAACAACTCCGAGAGCGGGACGGACAGCCTGGCGACCGTGGACGTCGTGACCAAATTGACGAGCGATCGCGAGGAGCTGCAAAAGGGCCTGGAGAGCATAGGGGCGAGCAACGGCACACCCTACTACGACGCCCTGGCGCGCATCAGCCAGGAGGTCTTTCGCGATTCGCCGCGCGAAGAGGTGCGCGGGCGCCGCGCCGTCGTCGCCCTGACGGACGGCGTCGATTCGGCCAGCGACCATGACTTCACGGAAGCGCGCGAGAAGCTGCGGCGCGCGGGCGTCGCCTGCTACTTCATACAGGTCAACACGGAAGACTTCGTCGAAGACCGCCTGCTCAGGGATTGCAAAGAGTTCGGCACGCTGAGGCTTTCGCGCACACAGCTCCAGCGTTACCGTCGCATCTTCGTCCCACGCGCCGACGCGACCTCCTACGAAGATTTCTGCCGGATGGGCCAGTTCGAACGGATGCAGATTAGTCGCAGCCTTTACGACCTGGCGCGCGGCGAGATGAAAGATTTGGCCAGGACTCTGGGCGGAAAGACTTTCCCGGCGAGCGACCTGCGGGACGCCCGCGCGGCCTTCGCACAGGTCGCCGCGGAGATCGGCACGCAGTACAGCCTCGGCTATTACTCGACCAACAAGGCGCGTGACGGGCGCTTCCGCTCCATCAAGGTCGAGGTGCGCGGCGTCGCGGGAGGAGCGGCGCAGGTTCGCGCACGCGAAGGTTACTATGCGCCTAAGAGCTAACGCACTGATGAGTTAAATTCAAAATGGAGAAGAGGCACAAGTTTGAAGACTAAGGAAACTGTATTTGACCGGATGGTTTTAATCGTTCTGGACAGCGCCGGAATCGGCGAGATGCCTGACGCCGCCGATTGGGGCGACGCCGGCTCTGACACGCTCGGCCACATCCTGGCGTCGCGCCAGGTGCGTCTGCCGAACCTGCAAAGCTACGGGCTGGGAAACATACGGCCCTTGCAGAATCTCCCGCCCGTCGAGCACCCGCGCGGCGCTTACGGGCGCTGTGCCCTGCGCTCGAACGGCAAGGACACGACGACTGGCCACTGGGAGATGGCCGGCATCATCCTGGAGCGCGCCTTCCCGACCTACCCGCAAGGTTTCCCGCAGCCGATCATCGACAGGTTCATCAAAGAGGCGAACGTCCCTGGCATTCTCGGCAACGTCCCTGCCTCTGGCACAGAGATCATCAAGGAGCTGGGCGCGGAGCACGTCCGCACGGGCAAGCCCATCGTCTACACCTCCGCCGATTCAGTCTTTCAAATCGCCGCGCACGAAGAGGTGATTCCGCTTGAGAGGCTCTACGAAATCTGTGAGACGGCGCGCAACCTGCTGCGCGGCCAGGACGAAGTGGGCCGCGTGATCGCGCGCCCGTTTTTGGGGGAGCCGGGCGCGTTCCACCGCACGGAGAACCGCCACGACTACGCCGTGCCGCCGCCGCCCGAAAACCTCCTCGTCGCGCTGAGCCAGGCGGGGCTGGACGTCGTCTGCATCGGCAAGGTAGCTTCGATCTACGATTCGTCGGGCGTCACGCTCGACCTGAAGGCCAAGAACAATAATCAATCCATTGACCAGACCATCCACGCGCTCAAGCAGGACACGCGCGGCCTCATCTTCTCGAACCTGGTGGACTTCGACATGCTGTACGGGCACCGGCGCGACACGGAAGGCTACGCGCGCGCCCTGGAGCATTTCGACGAACGTTTGCCGGAAATCGAAGCAGCCATGAACGAGCGCGACCTCTTCATCATCGCCGCGGACCACGGCAACGACCCGACCTTCCCCGGCACAGACCACACACGCGAATACTCGCCCCTCATCGCGTTTGGCAAGAGCGCGCGCTCAGGCGTTGACCTGGGCATACGCTCCTCGCTCTCCGACATCGGGCAGACCATCGCGGAGAACTTCGGGCTGAAGCTGACCGCGGGCGAGAGTTTCCTGAAAGAACTGGCTCCGTGAAGTGTTCTGTGGGGACACCATCACCAGCCGATCATTTATGAATCAGCCAACAAAGGAGCTCTGCAAATGAAATCGAGCGGGACCCGAAACGCTATTTCGTGCTTGTTCTCTCTTTTGCTGTTTGTTTTCAGTTCTATGCCGGTGGCCGCCAAGAGACCTCCCATCAGTCCCAGCAGAATAACCGCGATGAAGGTTTCGACCCTGCAAGCCTCCGAGGCCAAACTCGATCTGTCGGACGATTTGTTCGCCGATCAGCGCGGCAACGCGCCCGTCAGTGCGGGGATGGGCGCGGCCAATTACCCGGAGCATTACCTGGTCGTGCTGGTCGAAACGACGGGCAACACCAGCTCAAAGGTCGAGCTGCGCGCGACGGAAGGGCGCAGGCTGGTCTGGCGAAAAATCTCTGAGGCTTACTACGAGAAGGGCGGGTATGACAGGGAAGATTTAGACAATCCTCGAAGCTATGCCATCTTTTTCATAGAGGGCACCCGCTGCGAAACACTCAAGCTGACGGCCCGTGTCGTCGGCCCTGGCCGACCCTCATCCATGACCCGAACCATCGAATTCGCCTGCGGGGAATAAAAGAAAGTGATGAGTGATGAGTGATGAGTAAAAAGTGAGTAGCGAGCCGTGAGCCGTGAGCAGTCAACAGCCCCGTTAGGGGCGACGGATAATAGCCCAGGGCTTGAGCCCTGGGCTATTGTCATGCCGCCCCTGACGGGGCTGACTCATCCCTCATCCCTCATCCTTCATCCCTATTTCTTCAGGCTCCGGTAAATCTGCTCGATCCACTGGTCTGTCTTGATGAGGCCGAGACTCCTTGATTTACGAGTTTGGGTCTTTGAGGACCGCTATGTAAGGCAGGTTGCGGTAGCGCTCGGCGAAGTCCAGTCCGTAGCCGACGACGAAGGCGTCCGGAATCTGAAAGCCTAGGTAGTTGATTTCGACCTCACGCTCGCGCCGCTCGTGCTTGTCCAGGAGCGCGACGAGCTTGACGCTGGTCGCGCCGCGCGACTTCAGGTTGGACAGCAGGTAGGAGAGCGTCAGCCCTGTGTCCACTATGTCTTCGACCACCAGGATGTCGCGCCCCTCTATGCCGACGTCCAGGTCTTTGACGATGCGCACCTCGCCGGACGTGCGCGTGGACATGCCGTAGCTGGAGATGGCCATGAACTCTATCCCGAGCTTGAGGTCTATGGCGCGCAGAAGGTCGCTGATGAAGATGCACGCGCCCTTGAGCACGCCAATCAGCAAGGGGTTTTTGCCCTCGTAGTCGCGCGCGATCTCCGCGCCGAGCACGCGTATGCGCTCCTGTATCTGTTCGGCGGAGAAGAGCGGTTCCAGGTTCGGGTTGTTGAATTCTGAGAGAGCTTGCGCGGTGGAAGTGGACAAGATGGCCTCCATTGGTCAAAAATTGATTTATCGGAAAAGTCGCTCTGGCGTTTGCGCGCGCCGCTTGGTGCGACATACTATGCAAGCTCTCTCCAGAGGTCAATGCCGGAGCAGTGGCCGGTGGTCAGTGGTCAGTTAAGGACAACTGTTTTTACTGACCGCTGACCACTGGCCACTGACCACTGCCCCCAGAAAGGAACAAGAGTGAGATACGCGACCAGATTGACGTGCTTCGCGGCGGCTGCGGTTCTTCTCTGTTTGACGGCGCCCGCCGCCCTGGCACAGCAGCAGCAGGGAAGCGCCGCCCGTCCGGCCCAGCAGACTCCTTCCACTACAGCGCCCGCCGCGCTCGACATGCGCGTCAGGGCCACGGAGCGGGCCATCGATTCGAGCATCCCGAACGACCCGGCCGTGGACGCCATCCTCGCGCCCTACAGCGCCAAGGTGAAGGAGTTAGAGACTCCGATTGGAAAGCTCGTTGGGGATTTGAAAAAGGGCGGGATGGGGGCCGGTTCCTTGGGCAACTTCGTCGCCGACGCCATACGCGCGCGGGCCGAGGCTAAGCTCGGCCAGCCGGTTCTGCTCGCCATCACCAACAGCGGCGGCCTGCGCAAGAACGAGATTGCCGCGGGCGATTTGACGGCCAGCGACATCTTCCAACTCCTGCCGTTCGAGAACGCGCTTGTCGCCGTAGACCTGACGGGAGAGCAGTTGCGCCGTTTCCTGGACGTTATCGTCTCACACCGCGACGCGCAATCGGGCGCGCGCATCACCTACCGGACCAACGAGAAGAAAGAGAGCGAGATCGTCGCCGTCAAGCTCGGCCGCGCGGGCGCTTCCGAGAGTGACATTAATCCGCAATCCACTTACACCATCGTGACGATTGATTACCTGGTGAAGCGCGGCGGCGATTACAGCGTGCTTCAGGAGGCGAAGAACGTCCGACCTTTAGGCATCACTATGCGCGACGCTGTGCTCGAATACGTCAAGGCAGAGACGGCCGCCGGGCGAGCCGTGCAGGCGACTTTGGATGGGCGTTTCCGCTTCGACAAACCCGGAGCGACCAGGACGGAGGACGAGCCTCAATGATTAATAGACGCAAATTCCTCGGCGCGGCAGCCGCCGGAGCCGCCGCGGGCCTGGCCATCCCGGCGCGCCAGCTCTTCGCCCGCGCGCGCTCCTTTTCGGAGTTCGCCGCCCCGCTCCTGCAACCGGCCCAGGGCGAGACGCTGATTACGATTCTGCACACGAACGACCAGCACTCGCAGATTGACCCGCTCCCGGCCAACGACAGAAACGCCGGCAAAGGCGGGGTCGCGCGGCGCGCAACTTTAGTCAAGCGCCTCCGCGCAGAGAACCCTAACACCCTGCTCGTGGACGCGGGCGACGCCTTCCAGGGCACGCCTTACTTCAACCTCTATCGCGGAGTGGTCGAGTACAAGGCTATGACGGCCATCGGCTACGACGTCGTCACGCTCGGCAATCACGACTTCGACAACGGCGTAGAGGCGCTGGCGGAGGCTATGAAGTACGCGAAGTTCGAGTTCGTCTCGGCCAACTACGATGTGCGCGGGACGGTGCTCGAAAGCCGCGTCAAGCCATACGTCGTGCATGAACTCGGCGGCATACGCATAGGCGTCTTCGGCCTCGGCGTTAAGCTCGAAGGTTTGAATCCGCCGGAGAGTTTCAAGGGCGTCAAATACTATGACCCTGTGAAGGTCTCGCACGGGGCCGTGCGCGTGCTGCGCGAGAAGGAGCGTTGCGCGATGGTCATCTGCGCTTCGCACCTGGGCTACTACCCGAACCCGAAAGGGGACGAGGTCGGGGACTCGCAGGTCGCCTCGCAGGTTGACGGCATAGACTTTATCGCGAGCGGGCACACGCACACCTTCATGCAGCAGCCCGTCCTGGTCAAACAGCCCTCGGGCGGCAACACGGTCGTCTTCCAGGTCGGCAAGAGCGGCATCTATCTTGGGCGCGTGGACTTCACCGTCCGCAGCAACAAGGTTACTGCCTACGCCGGAAGGCTGCTCGACTTACGCAACGCTTAATCTTAAGTTTCTATGGCGACTGACGATTCAACACGAGACCGCGTCCGCGCCCTGGTGCGCGACGTGCTTGCGAACGCGCTGCCCGCCGACGAGGAAACGCGCCCTTCTACCAGCGCTGCTTCGTCCCCGGCGTCGCCGGGCACGGCTGCCTCTTCTTCTACTCCTGCTTCCCAGGAGATTCCGACCCGCTTCATCAACACGCTGCCGGAGCAGGCTTCAATTGCCCCCGCGCAGGAGAAAGAGTTTACGCGGGACGAATCTTCCAAGGCCGTGATTACTGAGGACGATGTGCGCGGGCTCGAAGAGGGCGCGCGATTGCGGATCGCCGAGGGCGCGCGCCTGACGCCGCTCGCCTCTGACATCGTGCGCGAGCGTCGTATAGAGCTGGTGCGGCGGGTCCCGCGCCGCGGCTCGCGCGCGAGCAAGATGGTCGCGGTCGGGGCTGACCACGGCGGCTACAAGATGAAAGAAGAGCTTAAAAGCCTTCTTGAAGAGTTGGGCCATCGCGTCCGCGACTACGGCACGAACTCTGAGGATGCTGTGGATTACCCGGACTTCGCGCACGCTGTGGCGCGCGCCGTCTCCGATTCACAGGCGGATGTCGGCATCATCATTGACGGCGCGGGTGTCGGCTCCTGCATGACCGCCAACAAGGTTCCGGGCGTGCGCGCAGCCGCCTGCTACTCTGTGGCCGTCGCCAAAAACTCGCGCGAGCACAACGACGCCAACGTCCTGACGCTCGGGAGCAAGGCTGTCACGAGCGCCGAGATGCGCGAGATAGTCCAGGCGTGGCTCTCGACGGAAATCAGCGAGGAGCGCCACCGCAAGCGCGTCGCCAAGATCACCGCCATCGAACGCCAGTACCTCTCCTAGAGCCATGCGGCCTTTCAGAACAAAAGAGCGCGAGCGCGCCATCAAGCGCGGGCTGGAGTTTATCTACCTGATGGCCCAGGACGAAGAGCTGTTCGACGTCTGGGGGCACGACCTGCTCAACTGCTTCTGCTTCATCTCCAGGACGGCGCTCGACCCGGCGCTGCGTCGCGCTGCGCGGAAGGTGGGGCGGGAGCGGGGGCGACGCTGGCGCGAGAAATACCCTTCATTGCCGCGCGCGATGGACGCCGGGACGCTCTACGAACACATTCACGCAACTTACGCCCTGGATCGCCTGGGGCTGCGCGACGCTGCGCTCAAAGAGCAGCTCAGGCACGCGGGCAGGCGCGTCACTGTGCGAGACTTTTTTTACTTCGATCCGAAGACGGAGCCCCCGCCCGCCGACGCGACGGAGCCGTGCGAAGGGTGCGGCCTCTTGAACGAGCGCGGGCGCAGGACCTGCCGCCAGTGCCGTCGTCGGCTGGAGGTCATCAACCGCTACAGGCTCTGGTACGACGCTCTCATCGCGACCTATAACTGCGAGCGCGTCGGCCTCCTTGTCGGCGCGCGCTACGTAGACGTCCTCAAGTGGCTTCCAGTGATGCGCCCTTACTGCGGGCGCGATGGCGACGATAATGCTGACTTTTATGATTGTCTCTACGCCGTCTCGCACGTCGTCTATACCCTGAACGACTACAGCCTCTACAGGCTAAAACCTGGCTGGCTGCCGCAAGAGTATGAGTTTCTGAAAGCGAACATGCAAGGGGCTATAGAGACGGAAGACCCTGACATGATGGGCGAGTTTCTGGACTCCTTAAAGGCTTTCGGGCTGCTGGATAGTCATCCATTAATCCGCACGGGGATGGATTTTTTACTGTCGCGCCAGAACGCGGACGGCAGTTGGGGTGACGTTGACGCGGAAGACGTTTATGAGCGCTATCACCCGACGTGGACGGCCATTGACGGTCTGCGCGACTATGCCTGGCGCGGCGAACGCTTGAGCTTTCCACGCCTCATGCCGAAGCTCCTAGCCATGAACAGGCAGTCACAAGGATGAGCCGCCCGGCCTCTCACGCTTAATCCTCCGCGCGTTATTCGTGCTAAAATGCTCGCCAGGCAATATCACCAGCAAAAAACGATGACGTAGTTGATACGTAATGGGATTTGAGAAAAATGCCATACTCAAATAACGGCGATCTCGAACACCTCGTTGAGCAGATAACGGACGTAATCGTCGCGCGCTTGAACGGCGACGCGGACGAGCAGGCAGCCATGTGCGGCTGCACGAACGAGTGCTTCAACCGCTGCCCGGAGCGCATGCACAGGATCGTGGACGCGGGCGCGGCCCGCATCGGGCTCGTGCTCGGGCAGACGGGCTCGGCCAGGGACTGGGCGAGTTTGATTGACCACACGCTTCTGAAACCGGAGGCGACCGAAGACGACATCAAACGGCTCTGCGAGGAGGCTGCGCAGTTTCGTTTCGCAAGCGTCTGCATCAACCCGGCGTGGGTGCGCGCCGCCGCCTGCCACCTGCGCGGCACGAGTGTGCCGGTCTGCACCGTCATCGGCTTCCCGCTCGGCGCTACGCTCGCGGACGTGAAAGCCTACGAAGCGCGGCGCGCGATCTTCGACGGCGCGCGCGAGGTCGATATGGTCATCAACATCGGCGCGCTCAAGAGCGGCGACGACTGCGCCGTCGAGCACGATATTCGCTCGGTGGTCGAAGTCGCGCACGAGTACGACGTCGTCTGCAAGGTGATTATCGAGACGGCGCTCCTGACCGACGAGGAGAAGGTGCGCGCCTCGCTCGCGGCCAAGCGCGCCGGAGCGGATTTCGTCAAGACTTCGACGGGGTTTGCGAAGGGCGGGGCCACGGTCGCGGACGTCGCGCTCATGCGCCAGGCTGTAGGCTCTGAGCTTGGCGTCAAGGCTTCGGGCGGCGTCAAGGGTCTGGAGGATGCGCGCGCGATGGTCGAGGCCGGGGCCACGCGCATCGGCGCGAGCGTCGGCGTCAAAATCGCCCAGGAAGCCGCTGGCGCAAAGCCCACCGCCACTGCGGCAGCGTATTAAAATAGTGATGAGTGATGAGTAAGCAGTAAGCAGTCAACAGCCCCGTTAGGGGCGACGGATAATAGCCCAGGGCTTCAGCCCTGGGAACAGCGTTGGATAAATGATGAGAGCCCCGGAGGGGCGACTGATTCAGCCGCCCCTACAGGGCTCTAATCATTTATTGGGAATGGTTCCCAGGGCTAAAGCCCTGGGCTATTGTCATGCCGCCCCTAACGGGGCTCTGAGCGTCATTCCGATTACGTTACACTCACGCTACTCATCACTCATTACTCATCACTCATCACTTTAATATCCTGCGATCATGCCGCCTTCATAGAGGGCGACGCCCGAGCCGATTTGTTCTGTGAGGACGCCCTGCGCGATGAAGAGGCGGGCCATGAGGCGAGCCTCGGCGCGTTGGAACTTATCTGCCGCGGCTCGCGTGCGCTCGAAATTGAGCATGGCAATCGCGCCCAGCTCCTTGCCGAATTGGCGGAAGCGCATGCTGACGTCCGAGTAGCCTGGCGGCAAGACCATCTCGCCTTTTCTGAACACCCCGCTTGGCAGAAAGAACCCGTTGAGCACGGAGGCCGCCGACAGCAGCTCGTTCGCACGGTCAATCAATGACTCAATCATCTCGAACGCGCGCGCGGGCTCGACCAGAGCGTAGACTCTGACGACCTGTAACAGCACGTAGAGCTGCTCGTCATTCTTCGGCTTGAGAGAGACGAGGGGGCGAGCTTCGTCCAGGAGCTGAAGGGCCAGCTTCTTATCCTTCCTGCTCGCCGCCATGAATGCCATCTGTGCCAGCGCGGCCGCCCGGTCGTCCTTCGACTTGATGCGCGAGAGCGCCTGACGGACCTCCGCCATTTTCTCCTCGCGCAGCGCGTTCCAGAGCAGGACGCGGTCGAAGTCTCGCAGCATCTGTTCACGCTTCGAGGCGTCGCGGATGTGGTCGCTCACTATCCGCCGCGCACGCTCCCCGTCCTTCTCATTGTAGAGGGCTCTCCACGCCGCCTGCTCGTAGAGCATCGCGCGCGCCGGTTCCGGAGCTTTCGCGGCGGCCTCCATCAGGGCGTCAACGCTCCCGTTCTGCACCAGCTCACGATACTCCATGTGCATTCTCTGCTCCGGCTCCAGCCTGCGAACCGAAGCCTCTATGCGGCGTCGCAGGCCCGGCACGCGCTCGGGCAAATACTTCTCGACCTCCGGCATCATCTGCTGTAGGAAAGTGAGAATCACGTCGCTCGGCGAATCTACGAGCGCCGCGGCCGTCAGCATCTCCAGCAAATCGCGCTGCTGCCGCTCCGTCAATCTGTACGGCTTCTTCCCGCCCCCCGAGGCGTTTAGCAGGAAGTAGGAGCCGCCTTCTTCCGGGGGAACGCCCATGCGCAGAAAGACTGTGGCGAGCCACGCCGCTTCCAGGTTCGTCGCCAGGTTCTCGGAATGTAGTTTGCCGATGATGTCCGTCGCCAGACGCTCCGCCGCGTCATGGTCTTTATCGTTGAGACGACCGAGCAGGCTGAGCAGCTCGAAAGAGAGCCCCTTCGAGAGACTCTCTTCGGCCATGGTGAGAGCGCGCTTGGGATCGTTGGCCGCCACCTGCACCGCCAGGCTCTGTTCCAGACGGCTTTCGTCGTCGGGAGTGCGTAAGCCCGATGCGGGCGAAACCTGCGGCGTGCGCGTGGCGCGCAGCAACTCCAGTGCGTAGTCTGCATCGCGCCGCGCGATCATCTGCAACACCTCCGTGCGCTGCATGAGGAGCATCTGGCGCGCCTTCATCTGGTCGCCAGACGGCGGGCCGTCGGCTTTGGGCGCGGCCGCCCTGAGGTTTTCGAGTGCCTCTCTGAAAAGGGCGCGCGCGCGTTTCTCATCCCGCGCCCAGAGCAAATCTGCCGCGCTCGATTGCACCAGGGCACGGTTCTCCGGGAGTTTCAGCAAAGGGGCGCTGCTAACGACTTCATCAAGAAGCGCGAAGGTCTTGCGCTCCAACTCCTTCTTTAGCTCCAGGGCCTTTTGTAGTTTCTCCTGCTGGCCGAGGGCCGATTCGTCTTCGGGAGTTTGCGCGCAAACCGTCGGGAGCAGCAGCAGGATGACGAGCGCGAAAGAGGAAAGGAGACGACGCCAGAACATGACAGACCTCCCTGTGAGAATTTTCCGAAGCCTGGGGAGGCCAAGAGTCTATCACAGTAAGACAGAAGCCAGAATACAGGAGTCAGAATTCAGAATAGAAGGCGGAGAGCCGCTTTCACTGACTTTCTTTTCTTCTGGCTCCTGACTCCTGGCTCCTGACTTCTGCTTTTTCAGAACCTGAACCCGACGCCAGCCGAGAACTGAAAGTTGTGCGTCGTGTCTGAGGGGACGGTGATTGGCACAACTGAAAACTGGGTGCCGGTCATGACCACGGTGGTCGTGGTCGTTCGCCCGTAGCGGATGATGGTGTCGCCCGCGTCTATGCGCGTGAAGATGCGGCGCGTGGGGTAAAACTCAAGGACGCCGCCGATGTCCGCGGCGAAATGCGTCAGCCGCTGCGTCCGCGTGGGGATTTGCCCGAAGGGGTCTATCGAAGGGCTCGGGACAAACTCGAAGAGCCCTTCGCTGAAACTAATCAGGCCGGGCCGCGCCTTCCCGAAGATGCCGAACTTCTCATAACGTTTGCCTATCTTGACGCCGACCAGACCCTGGACTGCTCGCCCGCCGTTACGGAAACCGAATTGATACTTTCGCGGAAAAAAATTGCCTTCGGCCTCAATCGCGAAGTTCTCCGTCAGGTTAA
>DATEMM010000168.1:0-5333 GCA_035275605.1 Pyrinomonadaceae bacterium | reverse complement strand
AGCCGCGCCGTTCTCCCAAGCATGAAGAAGAGCGGAAAGAGCGCCAGCACAAAGATGGTCGCGAACCACTCTGTCTCTATGCGCAGGGCGACGAGGACGGCGAAGCAGAGCGCTCCGGCGTGGATTGATGAGAGATGGACGAGCCAGCCCTGGCGCTGCCGCGCGGCGCGCTCGGCCCAGTACAAGAGCGCCAGGAAGAGAACGACCGCCGCGCTCGTGCCGCCTTCGGCCAGATGGTAGAGCGCGTTTGTCAGCCAGAGCGATGCGCAGGCTATGACGGCGCAGTCTGCGACCAGACGAATGACTGCGACGCGTGAGAGGATTGCGGCGAAGTTCTCTGGCAGAATTTTCCTGCTTTCGGGTCCGGCGCTATCGCTCGCCACCTGTGCGCTCTCCGCCGGCAGCAACTTTTCGGCGGCCTCGCGCAGCAGGAAGGCGGCGATGATGACCGCGCTGGCGACGGGCCACGCCGAGGGCAGTGCGCCCAGATACTTCAAGGCGTCGCCCACCGCCGCCACTGTAATCAACACGGCCGAAGCCATGAGCGCCGCACCGAAGACCGAACGGTCGCGCCAGGAGCGCAACGCGCCGTAGACGATTGCCCCGCAGAGCGCGCAGAACATCGCGCCGCGCAACTCTCCCACACGCAGCAATTGATCCTCCGGCGCTTGGTCCAGGACGAACGCGATGACGGCGGCAAACAGCAGCAGCAGAACGAACTCCGCGTCGCCGACTCTGATGAAGGGGCCGCTCAACTGCGTCTCGCGCCTGGCGCGCCTGGTCGCGCGCGCGATGGCGTAGAGTGCGAAGGGCCACACTGTGCAGGCCGCGTAAAATAGAGTTTCGGATTGAAGGTTGAAGCTGTTGAGCGCGATGATGTATGCCAGGGAAGCGAAAATCGCCGAGGCGTGTGCCAGCGTGGCGGACGCGACGCTCTCGCACAGGTGCGGCGCGCTCGCGGCTGCGAAAGTCGCTGCGAGCAAAAAGAGTGTGGCGCTCTGCGTGAGCGTGTAAGCGGGAGCGACTGAGATGACCGGATAAGCCGCCGAGGCGAGGACGACGGCGACTATCAAACTCGAACGGTGAAGCGCGAAGACGAGTATCTCCTCTGTCGCCGCACGCGCAGCCAGCGAGACGACGAGCGCCGAGGCTGCGAGCAAGAGGAGATGAGCCTGGCCCGAGAGCCTTAGGCCGTCCGCCGCCAGAAACTCTGTCCAGAAGAGGGCCAGGGCGCTCAGTGTGTAGAGAAGAGCGCGGCGGTCCGTGAGGATGTAGCGGCCCGTGAACCACGCCCCGTAGGCCGCGGCAGCGAACAGCAACATCGCTATGCTCGGATCGTATTCGGTCGCGCGCAGCCGCAAGATACCGTCGCCCAGCGACGGAGACGACCCGAAACGAAGCGGCATGTAAAAGAGCGCGCTCATTGCCACGCCTGCTAACCCGACGTGAACGAGCGGCGGCCCCCACAGCTCATGGCTCAGACGGCCCCATCCCGGCGACGAGTTTTCGGCCACGGACGGTGCTCGTTCCTCAGCCGTATCTCTTCGATCGTCGTTCCCTGCGGGGAAGAGTCGCGAGAGGTGCAGGAAGGCGAGCGAGATTGCCATCAGCGAGAGCGCGTAAAGTCCGAACGCCTCGCGCTCGAAACGATAGACGAGCGTCCAGGTCGTCGCGATTGCCGCCACCCCGGCCAGGTAAACGTAGAGCTTCTCGCGCAGGAGCGCGGCCGTGTGAGCGTAGAGCAGCGTGCAGAAAGCGCAGACCACCCAGGCGCGCCCGTTGTCGCGGATCAGGCCGGAGCGCACCAGAAACCAGAAGTTGACTGGCACAAGAAGCGAGCCCGTCAGCGTCAGCGCGCGGCCCGTCAGGCGCAGGCGCGTCCGCAGGATGGTGAGCCAGCCGGAAACCGTCACGGCGATTGTGCCAACCGCCAACAGTCCCGCCTGGACAATCGGCTCCTGTAGCTTCAGGTAGAGCACGTCGCGGAGCCAGATGACGACGCCGACGACCAGCATGGCCGCGCCCGTGTAGAGCAGGAGCCGGATTGTGTGCGGGTCGGCGAGCGTTTCCAGAAGCGGGCGGCGCGGGGCGCGCTCCTCTGTCCGGCGCGGCGGATGGTCTGTGGATAGCGGGGCGACGGGCGAGGGGAAAAAGCTCTGCGGGTTCGGGGCGGATTGCTCCGCCTGATAATTAAAGTTCGGCGGCGGGGGTTGTGCCAGCGGACGTTGCCGGGCAGAAGTCTTTCCGGCCTCGGGCGGCTGCCTCTTTCCCTGTTTGCCGTTGAGGATTAGTTGCGCGCGCAGGTTATCGCGTCGCCGCTCATACTTTTCGCGCAGGCTAGACGCCTGGTCAGGCCCGACGACGCCGGCGGCCTCCCAGCGAGAAAGTTCCGCCAGAAGAAAGTTGACGCTGCGAATCTTCTCCGCCGCGGACTCTTCCAATTTCGAGCCGCACTCGCCGCAAAAACGCATCCCGGCCGAAATCTCAGCGCGGCAGATGGGGCACTGCGCCTGGTCTGGGAAGGTCATAAAGAAGTATTGAGGGAGCAGATGTCAGATGCCAGATGTTAGATGTTAGTCAAAGCTATTACTAACATCTGGCATCCAGCATTTCCTCTCTTCACTTATCACTCATCACTGGTTTTTTAATCGCGTTCGTGCCGCGACGAGGCGGCGGTACGCTTCCGGGCGGCTCAGGCCCAGCTCGCGCGCGACTCTCTTTAGCGCCGCGCGGTTGTCCAGGCCCTCGCTTTCCAGTGCGGCCACGCGCTCGGCGATCTGGCTTTCGGAATCGTCGCGCGTAGCCCCGACCTCTTCGCGCGCGCGGTCTATCAAGAGCACCATTTCGCCGCGCGCAGAGTCTTCGCCCTTGAAGCGCTCGGCCAAATGGGAGAGCGGCCCACGCGCGAACTCTTCGTGGAGCTTGGTCAGCTCGCGTGCGACCACGGCCTCGCGCTCGCCCAGGATTTCGCGCGCGTCAGAGAGAGCCTGCGCGATGCGGTGCGGCGCTTCGTAAAAGATTAAAGTGGAATTGAGCGAGCGAACTTCCATCAGGCGCGAGCGCCTCTGCGTCGAGCGCGCCGGAAGAAAGCCGCCAAAGAAAAATTCATCTGTTGGTAATCCGGAGGCGATGAGCGCGGCGACGAAAGCCACCGGGCCGGGTACTGGCACAACACGCGCGCCTTGATTGAGGGCGTCGTTGACGAGTCGGAAGCCTGGGTCCGAGATGCCTGGCGTGCCGGCATCTGTGACGACGGCGATGCTCATCCCCTTTTCGAGCAGGTCGCCAAGCTCTCGTGCACGCTCGCGCTCGTTGTGCTCGTGATAACTGATCGTCTTCGTCCTGATGCCGTAGTGATTCAACAGCACGCGCGTGTGCCGCGTGTCCTCGCAGGCGATTACGTCAACCTCGCCGAGCACACGGCGGGCGCGTTCCGTGATGTCTTCCAGGTTGCCGATGGGCGTTGCCACCAGGTAAAGAGTGCCCGCCATAGTTGGTTATTTTGGCACCAAGACGCGGAAAAGGCGAAAGCCACGCACACCATTTTACCGGCATGCGTGGCTTTCGCCTCCCAAAAGGACGCGAGGCCCGAACCCTGTGCGCCCGTGCTGCTATGACTGAACCTTAGAAGGGCAGACGCCTCCACCAATCATTGTTGTTGTTATTGCGCCGGTCATTCCTGCGCCGGTTGTTGCGGTAATCGTCATCCCGGCCATAGTCGTCGTCACGGCCATAGTAGCCGTCGTTGCGGCCGTAGCCCCTGTTGTCGTAGCGCAGGCCGTAGGCGTCCGCAACCAGGCGCAAGTCCTGCGAAATCTGCGACCAGTCCGACTGCGTGCGCGAGTCAAGGCGCAGCCGCGAGATCACGCGGTCAATACGCGAGCCAAGCTGCAACATCCGCTGGGCTTCGTCCGACCCGCGGTAGTCGTCGCGTCCATCGCCGACGCGGTTTCTGAACCTGCTCGCCGCATTGCGAAACTCCTGGGCCATCTGGTTGATGTTGTCTTCGCGGCGCGAATCGTCGTAGCGGCTGCGGTCGAGCGCGCTGTCAAGGTGTCTCTGGAAATCCCCGCTCCTGTCGTCCAGGCGGCGGGCCACGTCGCGCAGGTCGCGGTTGTCGTAGCGCCCGTTGCGTCCGTTATCTCTGTTGCGGCCCCAGCGGTCGTTGTTGCCCCACTGTGCCGACGCGACCACGGGCAGGAACACGGCCATGAGTGCGGCAGCAATTAAGGACGGAATGAATCTGGGTCGGTTAGCCATCTTCGTTTTTTCTCCTCGCAAAATTTCTTTATGGGTGGCGACCGTGCTTCGCATCTTTCATGGTGTGAGCCGTCCGGTCGGCCTCTGTGTCACACGTCTCACCAGGGGACACTCTATGATGAGACGCGTTTGTCTGCCGCCAGGCTTCGGCAAGCCCCGTGCCGGAAGGCCGGGCCGAGCTAATAGAGGATTCTGAGGGAGAAAGCCTGAGAAAATCTACGACTTCGCTGCGGGCTGTGTTTGATTAGGGAACGCCTCAACCGACGGTTGCCGTGCGAAACGGTGTACGCCGCATCGCATATCGTGAAGCAGTGGTCAGTGGTCGGTGGTCAGTGGCCAGTTAAAGACAACCGCTTTTTACTGACCCCTGACCACTGGCCACTGACCACTATTTCACCCGGAGCCCAGAAACTTTCTGAGATGATGGCGGATTCTCGCCTCTAAAAGTTGTGCCCGGCCGCCCTCTCTTTCGAGGACGTGCCACTCGGGCGCACCGCCGTGGGAGCGTACCAGCAGAAGCTCTTCGTTCGCCGATTTGATGCCGAAGTGCCGGATACGTCCGCCGGCCAGACCGTTGCCGGGGACGAACCCGTCGCGCGGGGCGCGCGGCCAGCCCGCTTCGATCATCAATTGCCTGACGCCCGACTTGAGGGTTAAAAGTTTTCCGACCATGGTTGCGTTGCCGACCTCGAAGCGATGTCCCTCCTTTTTGAGAATCTGCACGCCCGCCCCCGCGCGGTTGGCCTCGCCCGCGAGAATCGTGAAGGTTTCGAGCAGCCATTCCACGCCCGTCGTGCGCGCCTGATCGTTTGACGCGCGCAGGCGCAGGTACTCGACCAACTCGCCGCGCCCCTGCGCGCGCGCGCGCCTCTCTGCCTCCGCCAGAACCTGCGCCCATTCTTCGTCGAGTTCGCTCATAAGAAGCTCTTAAATAGTAAATGGTAAATGGTGAATGGACGAACCGTCTTTTTCTATTCACCATTTACCATTTACTATTCACTATTCACTATTCACGATTTACGTCTCCCAGATGTTATCATGACGCGCTCAATCCGACGCGCTTTAAGAAGATA
>DATEMM010000167.1:0-8198 GCA_035275605.1 Pyrinomonadaceae bacterium | reverse complement strand
TCGCAGGCGGCGGAGCGGAATTTCGTGACGCAGTCGGCCGTGAGCCAGCAGGTGCGCGGGCTGGAGGAGAAGTTCAAGCGCCGCCTCCTGGAACGCGTGCGCGGGCGGCGCGAGGTGAAGTTGACGGACGCCGGGCGCAGTTTCTACGAGGAGAGCCGCCAGGTGTTGGCGGCTTATCAAGGTTTGCAGGAGCGCATGCGAAGCCTGGACGGGACCGTGAGCGGCACGGTGCGCGTGGCCACAGTCTACAGCATAGGTCTGCACGAGTTGCCGCCCGTCGTGCGCCGTTTCATGGAGCTTTACCCGGCGGCGAAGATTGACCTCGAATACAGCCGGACGACGCGCATCGTGCGTGATGTGCTCGGCGGCGCGATCGAGCTGGGGCTCGTAGCTTACCCGGAAAAGCGTAGGGGAGTGACGATTGTGCCACTGCCGGGCGACCGCCTAGTCCTCATCTGCCCCCCATCGCATCCTCTGGCCACGCGCAGGAAAGTTAAGGCCGCAGAGCTCGACGGGCAGGACTTTGTGCACTTCGAGCGCGACATCCCGACCCGCCGCGCGACCGACCGCATCCTCAGGGCGCACGGGGTGACGGTTCACCGCGTCGCGGAGTTCGATAACATAGAGACCATCAAGCGCGCAGTGGAGGTCGGCTTCGGCCTGGCCATCGTCCCGCGCCCGAGCATTCTGGACGAACAGAGAAGCGGGCAACTGGCGGTCGTCCCACTGGCCGAACCAGAGTGGACGCGCACCGTCGGCATCATCCACCGAAGCGACCGCACGCTCGGCATCGCGGCGCGAAAATTCATCGAACTACTAAAAAGAAGTGATGAGTAACGAGATGCTGGATGTCAGATGTCAGATGCTGGTAAGAGCTTTTACTAGCATCTAGCATCTAACATCTGCTTTACTCATTACTTTTATTCTTATGTTGGACGATTTGGTCAAACTGTCGGCCGTGAAGCTGGCCGCGTTGATGCGCGGGCGGAAGGTTTCGCCCGTGGAAGTTGTGGACGCCTACTTGCAGCGGATTGAGGTGGTCAATTCGTCGCTGAACGCCGTGGTGACGCTCGCGCCGGATGTGCTTGAGCGTGCGTTGGAGGCGGAGAGGGTGATTATGAGCGGGCGCGAGGTCGGGGCGCTGTGCGGAGTTCCCATCACCGTTAAGGATACGATTGAAACCGAATGGATGCGGACGACGAGCGGTTCGCGCATGCGAGCCGACTTTGTTCCCCGCGCGGATGCCCCGGCGGTCGCGCGCCTGAAGGCGGCCGGCGCCATCGTGCTCTGCAAGACGAACGTGCCTGAGATGGCCATTCCCTACGAGTGCGACAACCCTGTCTTCGGGCGCACTAACAACCCTCACGACCTTTCCAGGACTTCCGGTGGGTCTAGCGGGGGCGAAGCTGCGGCCGTCAGTAGTTGTCTCTCCGCCGTGGGGCTGGGCAGCGACCTCTCGGGCTCGATTCGTGTCCCGGCGCATTTCTGCGGCATCGGCGGGCTGAAGCCCACGCCAGGGCGCATCGCTTCCGCGGGCCACTTCCCGCTGGCAACGGGCGCTTTCTCTCTCGGCGCGGTCCTCGGGCCGATGGCGCGCTACGTGGAAGACCTTTCGTTACTCCTGAAAGTTTTGACGGAAGCTGACGCGCCAAAGTCCCTTTCGACGAAGGCCCTGGGAAATGCGGACGATGAGCGCGCACGGTTGAGGGGCCTGCGCGTCGCGGTTTACCTGGATGAGAGCAACGCCCCCGTGACGAGTGACACCGAAAGGGCGCTTCAAGCGGTGATGGGCGTGCTCAAGTCCGCCGGGCTGACAATCGTGGAGGAGCGGCCCCCCGGCATAGCGCGCGCGATTGCCCTGTGGCCCGCACTCTTCTCCAGGGAATCGACCCTTCAGTTGCGCGACCTTTATGCGGGCCAGCCGGAGAAGGCCGGAAGGCTTGTGAGCAGCGTGCTCGCTTCCGGCGAGAGCGCGCTACCGTCCGCCGAATCTACCGTGGCCGCCTGGGCCGAGCGGGACGCTTTACGCTCCTCCCTCGTCGAATGGATGAAGGAGACGCCGCTCGTCATCAGCCCCGTCGGCTCTGTGCCAGCGTTCGAGCACGGCGCGCGAAAGGTTCAGGTCGGAGAGCGAGAGTTGAGCGTCTTCCGCGCGTTCGGCTACGCGCGGGCGGCCAACGTGCTCGGCCTCCCGGCAGTCTCCGTTCCCGCGGGGCGCTCAAACGACGGCTTGCCCATCGGCGTGCAAATCACAGGCGGGCCGTTCGCGGAAGAAACAGTGCTGGCGGCGGCCTCGCTCGTTGAGGAAGCGCTTGGCGGGTGGGTGCCACCTAAGGATGTGACGGGGGATGATCGCTTTCGAGTATGAGGAAGAGAGCGTTCGGAAAACCTCTGGGCACCAGGTCGCTCTTTATTCGGTGCCCTTGAATCCGTTATAGTTGAGGCCGCAGCTATCAATCCATGCTCGGGCGCGGGGCTGTGCCGATAAAATTCAGCCGTTTGCGGAGGCGCTATGGAATACTTCGTTCCCCTTCTCTTCGTCGTTCTCGGATTCTTCCTCTTAATGGTCGCGGCCAGGACCATCAAGATCGTGCCGCAGGCCACCGTGATGCTCATCGAGCGGCTGGGCCGCTTCAGCCGCCTGGCCGACAGCGGGCTCAACGTCATCGTCCCGTTCCTGGATAAGCCGCGCGCCGTCTACTGGTCGGGCGTGCGCCCCGGCCTCTCCTCCATAGACTTGCGCGAGCAGTTCATAGACCTGCCGCCGCAGCCCGTCATCACGCGCGACAACGTCACCATACACGTGGACTCGGTCGTCTACTGGCAGATCACAGACCCCATCAAAGCCGTCTACGAGGTGGCGGACCTCCTCGGCGGCATCGTGCAGTTGACGATTACGGGGATGCGCGCCGTGATGGGCGACATGGACCTGGATCACACGCTCTCGCAGCGCGACCAGATCAACGCCAAGCTGCGCCTGATTCTGGACGAGGCGACGGACAAGTGGGGCGTGAAGGTGACGCGCGTGGACGTCAAGAACATCAACCCGCCAGAGGACGTGCGCATCACCATGGAGAAGCAGATGACGGCCGAGCGCACGCGCCGCGCCCTGGTCCTACAGGCGGAGGGCGAGCGCCAGGCCGCCATCACCCGCGCCGAAGGCGAAAAGCAATCGGCCATCACGCGCGCAGAGGGCGAGAAGGAATCCGCCATCCTGCAAGCAGACGGACAGGCGCAGGCCCGCCTTCGTCAGGCCGCTGCCGAATCCGAGGCCATCTCGCGCATCTCGCAGGCGATGGAGGGACACGGCAACCCTGCGCAGTACCTCATCACGCAACGCTACATAGAGTCTTTGCGTGACATGACGCGCACCAACAACTCGAAGGTCATTTTCATGCCGGTCGAAACCTCCAGCATGCTCTCAAGCGTCGGTGCCATCAAAGAGATGCTCTCCGAGACCGGCGAGAAGCGTTCGGACGACGACCGTCAGCCAACGCCACCTCGCCCACGCCAACTGCCCACCTGATGGGAAGGAGATGCCATGAAGTTCCATTATTCCAGAACGGTCACAAGCGAGGGTCACGAGAGATATTGGACTTGGAAGTTGGTAATGGATAACGGCCAGTCTCTTAACTACGGCGTACACTTTCAAAGTTCGGAAGAGTGTCTCAAGAGCATTGGAGACTTTAAGGCCAAGTCCGTTGACATCCCCAAGGCGGAGATTGTGAAGGATTAGCATTGGGCCTTGATAAAATCAGCTCAGCTACATGATCGTCTGGAAAGCAATTCTCTTAGTCTACCGGAGCATCAATGTAACCTATCCGGGTAGCTGGTGGCGGCCCAGGCGATTCACTCACACCCTGTCAGAAGATGAGCTCGCCGACGCTGTGAATTCCTTTCGGCAGTTCGCCCCGTTGGTCGAAGAGTTGTCAAACGGCGAGGCCGGTATCAGCCAGGACATCATCTACCCGGACAGGTGCCTGGACTCGCTGACTTCGATGGGGCGCGCAGGATACTGGCCGTCGCCCGACGACACCAGGCAGGAGCTGGACGAGTTCGCGCCCGCAGGAAAGTACGACTCCATCTTCGTCCTCTGGCCACAAACCAACCTGAAAACCGGCAGGCAAATTCATTCGGGCGGCTGGGGGCTCGGAGTTCGCGCCACCGACTGGTCGAACGGCGCGACTTACGCCACGGTGGCCAACGCCCGGCGCGCTATCTGGGATGTTCCAGTGGTCGGGGAGGTCTGGCTGCATGAATGGCTGCACGGAGTCTGCCGCTATTTCGAGGAGAGGGGTTACACGATGCCCCACGGTGATGCAGACGGCGGCGGAAGGCATGGCTACGTACAATCTGCGACTACCGGCTGGACTGAATACTACAGGGATTTAATGACCGGACAGGTATCGGAAGACGGCGCTCACCTGGGTATTACTGCCGAAGCCTGGCGCGAGCGTCTGGCGCGAGTCGAATAATTACTTACGCGGCGTTATTGGTCTTGAAGTGATGTCTGGAAATCTCCGTGTAGCGAGAGCCTCCGGGTCCCAGTTGGCTTCGCATCAGGACGAGTTCAGTGACGGGGAATTCAATCGCTTCAAAGCCTGCTTCCTGGTGTAGCTTCGCCAGCTCGCGCGCACGCTGCGGACCGCGGACGCGCGCCAGCGTCAGGTGCGGGTGAAAGGAGCGCTCCTCGCGCGCAAAGCCGATTGCCTCACACTCCTCTTCAAGACGGCTTTGCAACCGTGCCAATTCGCCGGAAGAATCCTTAATGCCCAGCCAGAGGACGCGCGGGACGCCGCGCGGCGGAAACGCGCCCGCGCCTTCGAGGGTCAGCTTGAAGGGCTGAATCCCCCTGGCCGCGCACTCGCACGCGTTCGACAGCGCCTCGATACGGCTCTGCTCGATCTCGCCCAGGAATTTAATCGTCAGGTGCAGATTCTCCGCGCGCGGCCAACTGGCGCGCACCTCCGCCAACTGATTGCGCAATCCTGCGGCGTGCTCTGCGGCGCGCGCACGCGCCCCGGCCGGAAGCTCAATGGCACAAAAAACGCGGACTAGGGAGTGAGCGCTCAGGGACGAAGAAGAGGCGTTCCTGCGCATTTCATTTTTCATCCCTCATCCCTCCGCCCTCAACCCTCATTTCGCCGGTTCGAGCAGGAGCGTTTCCCTGGCGGCGCTCGCAACGGCCGCCGCGGTGAAGGGAAGCGTGCGCGGCGTGACGTTGCGCCAATCTTCGAGCTGGTCTTTCCAGTGTGGGCTGGACGGGAGGCCGGAGACGCCGAGCGCTATACCCTGCTGCGTCCGGTCCCAGTCGCTGAGGTCCGCTATCAGGCGCATCGAAACGCTCGACCCACGGTTGACCGTCGGCAGACTGCCCTGGCTGCCGTTCTGCGGAAAGGGCGCGATTGCGAACCGCTGGCCGACGAGCGGCACGCCCGCGAGCGGGTGCGGGAAACGCACCTGCGCTTCACGCCCCCAGATCCACTTCGACTCGTCCGCGCCGTAATCCTTCATCAACTCTTCGCGGGCCTCCGCCAGACACGCGCGCAAGAGCTCCGCGTAACTCTTAAACTCTTTGGGCAGCCAGTCGGCGGGGCGCTCCTTTATCAAACGGTCGATGAGCGTGTCGGAGTTCGAGAAGCTGTAGAGCTTCGCGCGCTCCGTCCCGACCTTTGCGGCTATCACGCGCCGGCGGAAAGCGTCGCGCATGTGCGAGATGAGAAGCGCCGCGCTCGATTCAGGGATGACGCGCCCGTCCCACCCTGTAAATAAACTGAGAGCCGCCTGCCACTCCCTTTCACCCAGCCATTTCTCATACTTCGAGGCAGGCGACTTGTCCTCACGAGTTACCTGGGCCACTTCGCGCGCGAAGAGTGTGCCAGAGATGGAGTATGTGTCTCCCTGTATGGAACGAAAGTCATCAACGGAGAGCTTCTGTTTCGCCTGTAGCAGGTCGTAGATGCGGCGCGCGCGGTAGGCCGCCAGCGGCGTGACCGTCAGCTTGTACGGGTAGCTGAGGCCGACGATGCGGCTGTTGGCCGTGACGATGATGCCGCCCGGCGGGTCGTAAGACTGCGGCATCGCGTCGAAGGGAATAAAGCTCGTCCACTCGCCTTCGTCCGTCGAGCCGTCATAGGGGAGTTTGCCCGCGCCCGTCTTCCTGATCGGAAAACGCCCCGTGCCGTAATAGCCTATGTGGCCGTGCACGTCCGCGTAAATCATGTTGAAGGCCGGGCCGGGGTAATTGCGCAGGGCCGCGCGAAAGTCTGTCCAGTTGCGCGCGGTGTTGAGCAGGTAAAAAGATTCTGCGAGGTTCGCGTCCGGGGCGAGCGCCGTCCAGCGTAAGGCGTAACGCTTCCCGTCCTTCTCAAAAACGATGGGGCCGTGGCGCGTGACCGTGACCTCAAGTGGCACAGTCTCTGTGGCCGTACCGGCGGGGCTCTTGCGGACCTTTATCTCTTCGCGGCGGACTTCGGCCTCGCGCCAGCCCGTCGGCGTCATGTAGCGCCGCGCATTCTCCTGGTCGAACTTTTCGACGTAGAGGTCCTGCACGTCCGGCTCCAGGCTGGTCACGCCCCAGGCGATCTGCTCGTTGTGGCCGATGGCTATGCCGGGCAGCCCGGCGACCGAAACGCCAGCGACGCGTATGTCCGGCGCGCTGAGGTGTGCCATGTACCAGATAGAGGGCGCGGAGGCGGAGAGGTGCGGGTCGTTGGCGAGCAGGGGCTTGCCCGTGAGGGTGCGGCGGCCCGAGACGACCCAGTTGTTGCTGGCCGCGTTGTCCCGCGCGTATAGGCCCACGCGTTCGAGCGCTAACCTGGCGGCCTCTGCGTCGAAGGCTAGTGCTTGCATCGTCTCCGCACGGATTTTCGCGACGGGTTGAGGGGCGGCCGAAGCCCGCTGCCTTCTGGTCGGTCCGCGTCGGTCTGTCCCGACGACGAG
The DNA here is from genome assembly GCA_035275605.1 of Pyrinomonadaceae bacterium. Classification (GTDB taxonomy): domain Bacteria; phylum Acidobacteriota; class Blastocatellia; order Pyrinomonadales; family Pyrinomonadaceae; genus QHXM01. Next base: position 1,256 of record DATEMM010000167.1, on the reverse strand, counting down.
CACGTCGTGCGGCGAGGTTTCGGGGAAAAGCTGCTCATAGAGCTCTGCGGGCAAATCCGCGAAGGCCGCGCGCATGAGGTCCGTGCGCCAACTGGTCGAAAGTGTCTCGTCGAAGAGTTTGCCGATGACCAGGGAGTCCGCCACGCGCCACGGGCGCGGGCGTATCTGTAGAATCTGAAACTCGGGCGGGAGGCTCCGTGCGTCCAGGGATTCCAGGTAGGCGTTGACGCCGCGCGCGTAATCTTCGAGCGCCTCGCGCAGCTTCGGAGGCATTGTGCCAGCCTGGCTCTCCGCCAGTTGGGCGAAGCCGTAGCGGCGGTGCTGCTTGTCGCTTTCAAGGACGCTTTGCTGCGGCCCTGCCCCGAAAATCTCCGCCAGCTCGCCGCGCGCAGTCCGCCGCAGGAGCTCCATCTGGAAGAGGCGGTCAGACGCCGTCACGTATCCTTGTGCGAAGTAAAGGTCCGATTCGTTCGCGGCCTCTATGTAGGGAATGCCGCGCTCGTCGCGCCTGATTGTCACGCGCGCGCGGAGTCCCGCGAGGCCGAGCGTCTGCGGATTTGTCTGCGCGGGCTGCGCCTGTTGAGCAGAGGCGCGCAGAGGCGTCGTCGTTATCAGGAACGGTAGAAGCGTCAACGCCAGGCAGAGAGCGGCAAGTGCTTTTTTCATATCCAGCGCCTCCATTTAATCTGTACCTTCTCACTCCCAGTCAATATCCGGCACGTCGCCGGGGTCGTCCCAGTCAATCACGTACTTTATATTCTCGGTCAACTCCCTGATGGAATGATCCGTCCAATCGAAGCAGATCACGCGGTAGCGGTAACGAAGCTCTATTTCACCATCCAACGCGTCAGAGAACTGGCAGTGGAATCTTTCGGTTTGACTATAAATGACCTGCGGGGTCAGCTTAATGTTCTGTCTCTGCACCCACCTGCGGTGCCGCTTTTTCAGACCGGCGGCTTCGGTGTACGTCAACTCCAAATCAACCAACCACAAATCCGTCTTTAAAATTAAAAGGTTGTCAAGGTTTTCCCCAATATCTTCCAGCGGGTCGAGGTCAAGAGCGGCGCTCCAGGTTACAATCAGCTCTTCTTTATCCAGGTCATACCAGACGTATTCTAAGTCCAGGTAGAGGTGGTTATGAGGCGGCCGCGCCTCCTCCTCCTCTTCTTCCGTAAAAAAATCCAGGTCAATCATCAGACCCCCCAGAGAATCCCTCTGGGGCTCTAGGGTCTGACGGCCGGCTCCCGCAGGGCGCT
>DATEMM010000166.1:0-4508 GCA_035275605.1 Pyrinomonadaceae bacterium | reverse complement strand
CTCTCCATCTACAAGAGCCGCGTCGCAGACCTCCTCCGCATCGCGACCAGCGGCACGGGCGTCCTGCCCGCCGGGGCGCTGCACCCGGACCTCGTCAATCGGCTCGCCTCCGAGGCGGCGAAGTCCGCGCAGCACGTCCTCAACATGTGCATCCGCGCTCTCGACTACTGCCCGCCCGTCGGCGTCAACTTCGGCGACTACCTGCGCGCTCTCGTGACAGCCGACTCCGACCTCGTCCCCTACGACGACAAGGGCTACCGCGTCGCCTTCATAGAGGCTTTCCGCCGCCGCGGCATCTACCCGCGCGACGTGCGGACGCTCTCGGTTGAAAGCCTACGGTGGCGCGGGGCCATCGAGCGGGGCGACAACGAATACTTCGAGCAGATCGCCGAGAAGCTCCGCAGCTTCGTCAGCAAGTTTAATTACTTCAAAGACCGGAGGGAGGTGTTTGAGAGGGCCAGGGAGATTAAGGGGCGGCTCCACGAGATGATCGCCAACGAGTTGATTAATGCGCCGCGCTTTGAGGAGATTACGGGCCTGGCCTTCACGCCGCAGTGCCCGCTCGATGACATTAAGCGCGGTAAGGGCAACAAGCCTGTCTTTGAAGTTCACTCGCTGCGCCCGTCGCGGCGAATCGGCCCCGACGGCGAGACGCTCAACCAGGTGATCATCTCTATCACTCAGCAAAGGAACGTCCCGATTGATAAGGACGCGCCCGAAAATGGCAAGAAGGCGGCGCGCCAGGAAGAGGTCGAGACGTTTACCTTCCGCGGCGGCTGCACGCTGATCCTCGACCTCAACAGTTTGAGCCTGCGCTACTCCATCAAGAAGTCTATTAACGACGATGCGCGGCTGGAGCAGCAAAGAGAGTTTCGCACCGGCGTGGACGGCGCCTCGCTGCGCGCCACCTACTTCGGGCAGCTAGACCAGGGCACATACGATGAACCTTTCGCCCTCATGCACAGGGGCGTCTGAGCGGGGAGGATGCAGATGGTTACTAAAAAGGGCACCAAGAAAAAGGCCGCTGGTAAGAAGGCCGCCGGTTCGAATAAATTGAGCGTGCGCGTGCGCATGTACCGCCAGGGTCTGGGCGACTGTTTCCTGCTCACCTTCTCCAGGGGCCGGAAAAAGTTCAACATGCTCATAGACTGCGGCGTGCTCCAGGGCACAGTGGACGCCGCCACCTTGATGACGGAGATCGTCAACCACGTGCATGAAGAGACGGGCGGTCGCCTTAACCTGGTGCTCGCCACACACGAGCACTGGGACCACATCTCCGGCTTCGCGCAGGCCCGCGCGGCCTTCGACAAAATCACCTTCGACTCGATCTGGCTCGGCTGGACAGAAGACAAGAACGATGAGCAGGCCGCGCGGCTAAAGAGGAAGCAGGAGCAGCGGCGCGGGGCTCTGAAGAAGGCCCTGGCTAAGATGAGTTCCGCCCGGCTCGCCCCGCTCAGGGACTCTATCAACGAGCTTATGGAATTCGAGGGGCCCCTGGGGGCCGCCGGGCAAGTGAGTAAGAAGGCCGCTTGGGACTTTCTCGTCAAGGAGAAGGAGGCCGAACGAACTTTCTGCCGCCCAGGCCAGCTCCTTCCCCTGGAAGGCATGGAGGGCGTGCGCGTTTATGTCCTCGGCCCCCCTGAGGATGAAACCCTCCTCCGCCGCAGCGCGCCGAAGAAGAACAGCGACGAGGTCTACAAGCAGTTCGGTCTGTCGCTCGAAGACCACTTCTTCGCCGCCGTCTCACGGGACGACGAGCCTGATGGCGGCGGCGCAGATTCGCTCGCCTACCCCTTCGACCGTCATTTCGACATCGAGCAGAAGGACGCCAAAAACGATCCCTTCTTCCAAAACTTCTACGGCTTTGGCCCCAACGCAGGCGCCGAGTGGCGAAGGATTGACGACGATTGGCTGAGTATGGCGGGCGAGCTGGCCCTCAACCTTGACAGCGACACGAACAACACCTGCCTAGCTGTAGCCATCGAGTTGGTCGAGTCCGGTAAGGTGCTCCTATTTCCCGGCGACGCGCAGGTCGGCAACTGGCTCTCTTGGGAGGGGCTCTCCTGGAGAGTGGCTGGCAGGGACGGGCGTCGCAAGACCGTGAAGGCGAAAGACCTGCTGGCGCGGACGGTGTTCTACAAGGTGGGACACCACGGAAGTCACAACGCCACGTTGCGTGAGAAGGGACTGGAGTTGATGGAGAGCCCTGAGCTGGTCGCCATGATTCCCGTCAACGAGAAGATGGCCAAGAAGCAGAGGTGGAATCACATGCCCCTCAAGTCCCTCGTCAAGCGCCTCAAGGAGAAGGCCCGTGGGCGGGTGCTGCGCATAGACATGAAGGGGAACGATCTGTCGCAAATGCGCGCCGACGCGCTCGAATTCATGTCAGCCGCCGAGTGGAATAAGTTCCATGATGCGACGAGCGCGGACCGTTTGTACATCGAGTACACCATCTCCGGATGAAAAGTTCTACGAACCTTTGGAGTCTTTACGCCCCACGCGTGTCATATCCGAGGTCACGTAGCATGTGGCCGGCGGCGAGTTCGAAGCGAGCCCAGGAGCGGACTCTTCGGACCGCCCCTTCTACCATCCGACGGCGGCGCAGGAATTCGTGGCGGAGTGCTCGGCGGAATCAGGCGTCAGCGCAATTCCCTTCGGGGAGGTCGTCTACCTTCCCGATGATGACAGATATGAGGAGGCCGCGAAGTTAAAAGCGGGCGCGCGCACGCGGCGTGGCGAGATCGAGAGCTTTACCGGCATCTCCGATCCGTACAAAGAGCCGCAGAATGCCGAGATCGCCCTAAAGACCGTGGGTAGTCTCCGGAAGAGAACGCCCGGCGAATTCTGCTGGAGTTAATCGAGAGCGGCTTCAGCAAGAGTTGAAGCAAAACGAAGATAGAGTTTTAAGGAACCCTGCGCTTTCAGTGGAGGCATAAGCCTTGAACAAGAAAAGAACGGGCAGCTCACGCGTGTTGAGTCCGGTTCTGGTCATGAAACCGTGATCGGCGGGAGCCGTAGAAATGGCTCGGCCGATGATGGCGCGCACAAAGAGCGGCAGCCGTCATCGGCCGAGAGTTTAGGATGGCCCAGGGGCTCACTCGAACCGCGTGCCGCTGTTTCGCATCTGGATCAGCTCGTCAATCGTTGGCGTCGCGCCGCGCGCGTCCTTGACGCGGCGTATGAAGGAGGGCGTGACGCCGCTGTTGCGCAGGCGTATGAGCTGTTCGATGGGAAGTGTCTGGTAGCCGAGCAGCTTTAGCTCCTTGATGAAGCTGGCGCTCACACCCTGTTGACGCAATCTGACTAACTCCTCCATCGAGAGTTTAGGATAACCTTCCGCGCGCAACGCGCTGACGAAAGAGGCGCTCACGCCCTGGTCGCGCAAGCGAATCAATTCATCCAGCGAGAGGTTGTTGTAGCCTTCCGCCGTCATCATGCCGAGGTAGCTGGTGCTGACGCCGCGCGAGCGCGCCCGGATCAATTCATCTGCCGAGAGGGTGCGGTACCCGTACTTGCGCAGCCCCTCTATGTAGCTGAGGCTGACGCCCTGATCGCGCATCGTCAGGAGCATCTCGATGGAGCGTGGTCGAGCGCCGAGCGATTTCAACCCGCGCAGATAGTCCAGGCGCACGCCGTGCTCCGACATCCGAACGAACTGCTCTAAAGTCGGCTGTTCCAAACCCTGCGACTTCAACTCGTCAAGGAGCGCGACGCCGGCGTCGGCGCGCGCCAGCGAGAAGAGCTGCTCGTCGCTGGGGTTGCCCATCCCGCGCTTGCTTAGTTCGGACGCGAACCCGCGGTTTGGGGCGAAGGTGAAATGGCCGGAGCCTAAGCCCTCCCTGAACCAGCCCTCGCACTCGAACGCGCCGGCGTCGCGCTTGATCTGAAATCTAACCTGCCCGCCCGCCGCGCTCATAGCCTGCTCGCGGGTCAGTCCCTGGAGTTGCTCCGCAGAGATTCCGTTCGAGGTGCTCCAACTGTTGACGGAGTTGTTGCTGCGCTCCTCGTAGCGGAGCGTGAATTGGACCTTGCCGTCCTCTCTGGCCTTGAAGTCGGCGAGCCACTGGCCCGCGAAGCGACCGCCCTGCGCGATAGCAGGCTGGCCAGGGAAAATCGTGGAGGCTAAGATTGCCTGGACGGAGATTAAGGTGAGCAGGCCGAGTAGGGCGATAAAGGCAGCCTTGCGCGTGCGCGGCGCGGATGACGGGGCACGATGACGACGCTTCATGGTTGATTCCTCTTTTGAGTGAGATTTTCGGGCGACGAAATCCTGAGCGTGCGCCGCCCTGGATTTTCCTGATTTCCTCTTACATGTAGGAAACACCGCCCACGGGAATTTTATGGCAGGAAATTTTTTGAGAAAAGTTTTAGAGAATTAAGACTCCGAAAGGGGTTAAATAAAAACCAGGGGCGGCGCAAACTTTCGGTCCGCGCCGCCCCTGGTCTATCGTAAGTAAAGGTTCCGACCCTGAAGAGGATGGCACCTTAACGCCCGAACCTCTGCCGAT
>DATEMM010000165.1:0-11779 GCA_035275605.1 Pyrinomonadaceae bacterium | reverse complement strand
GCCTCCATCAGTACCGTGCGGGGAACCTCCGACTCATTCTCCAGGCTACCGTGGGGCCGGGGTTTGTTGCGGTCGTAGTCCGCGCTCTCGGTCGAGCACATGGAGACGCAATCCTGGTTGATGACCTTCATGGCGGGGATTGGGTTCGCGTTGGTGCTGCCATGATGGCCGACTTTGTAGAAGTCTATGGAGCCCAGAATTTCTTTGGCGGTCGGCGTGATGCCCAGGGCCTCGCCCGACATCTTCTTGCCGTAGAGCCAGTAGGACCAGTTGCCCCATTGCGCGTCGCCGACGAAAAGGAGCTTCTTCCCCTGGCAGGTGAAAAGAATCACCAGGCTCTGGTTGTTCAGGGTGCCGTCCAGGGTGTCGGCCATCGCCAAGAGCGCGTCCGGCTGCGAGTCCTCCAGCACCTTTTCCATCTTCGTGTACGGCTTGAACCCGTTGAAGGCATCACTCGGGTAACTGTGCGCGTCGGCAATCCCATTCCACTTGGCTTCGAACGGTTCGAGGCAATCCGTCTCCGGCACCCCGTCGTCGGCCGCCGCCGCCAGATACTGCGCGGCGCTGTTCTCCTTGCCGGAGAACATGCCGCCCGAATCCTTCGGCGCGGGGCCGAGCAGCTCGGCGGTAAGATCTTCCCGGAGCTCTTCTGGCAGGAAGGGCTCGTCGCCCGCCTGGTAATAGTAGACCGTGGGATGGTTATTGAAGCCGCTGGTGAGGAGCCTGAGAGCTTTATCGTTTTTGCCCTCCCGCTCCTTAGCGCCGAGCGTGATGCCGAGCGCGTTCTCGGCCTTGTAGACCGCCTGGGCCTGTGCCAGTTCGATACCGCTGCCCGGCTCTTCACCCTCCTTGAGGCCCAGCCGAAGCCTGAGCCCTAGCTGAAGCTGGTTGGCCAGCGACTTGAGCTGCATGTGCATCTTCAGCGCGTCCTTGTCCTTCGGGTCGAGGCGGTTGGTGATCCAGACGGCCCCCACATCGAACTGCGCAAAGTCGTCGAAGTTAGAGGCAAAGCCCGAGATGTGGTCGGCGTGGAAATGCGTCACGATAACCAGCGCCAGCCGAAGGTTGGTCTCCCGCATCAAATCCTTGACGCACGCATCCATCGTCCCGATGTCGCCAGCGTGGACGCCGCAGTCTATCAGTATGTGCTGGGGGCCTGATTTCGTTGGCACAGTCAGGAGGAAGAAATCGCCGAAGCCTATGCGGTACATGCGCACGCGAAGGACGTCCTGCGCGTCGTCGCCGTTAGCGGGTCGCTGGCGGCCGCGGCCCTTGGTCGGCGTAGCGGCGGGCCGCTTGCTCGGCCCGGACTTGGACGACGGCTTGCGCGCCTTCGTGCCGCGGGCACGGCTGGCGGACGCGGCCTTGCGCGCGGTCTTCTTCGCGCCCTTCTTCGCGCCCTTTCCGGCGGCCTTCTTCGTTCCCTTTTTGGCAGTTTTCTTTGCGCTCTTTTTGGTGGTTTTCTTCGTTACCATAATCAGAATCCCTGGTGCAGCAGTCCGAAGTTAGCCTGGAAATGGCTGGCGTCGTCGGTGGGGCCGTTGACCAGGCCCAGCGACATGTAGTATTCGCGCTGGCGTTGCTCGCGCCGCTCGCCCTCATTCCCCTTCATGCACTTGCCGATGGCGAAGCGGACCTGCGGCAGCTCACGCTTCTTCCTGCCCACCTCCGGCGCGGCGATGATCAGGGTGACGCCGGCGCGCATCGGGAACGAGCCAACGCTGGTTTGCCCTGGGACAAAGGGCGACCTCTTGGTTTGCACGAGCTCGACCACCATGTCCGTTCGCAGCACGCCGTCAGGCCCGACGCGGAAGACAGAGTGGAAGGAGGGCGAGAAAGGTCTGGACTCCTCCGGGAGTTTCGGGTCCGGGTCGAACCCGAGCAGGGCGGCGTTGTCCAGGGCGTATTGGCGCAGGACCGCGCCGTTGATGTCCATCTCTTCGCTAGTCAGCCCGTTCGGGCCGCCAAAGATAAGGGTGGCCCGCTCCTTTTTGAGGGTCTTGGGGTGAATGATTTCGGCCCCCACCGGCGGGAGCGCGTCCGGGTCCCCTTTCGGTCCCGTCCACTTCGGGCGGCGCGGCCAACAGAGCGCGTCTTCCGAGAAGAAGCTGGCGTTCTCCGGGTAGAGGCCGCGGACGCGGAAGGATTGCATCAAGGCGTCGCGGACGCCTTTGCCGTCAACGGGGTGCAGGTCGAAGTTGGCGGTGATCAGCGCGCGCAGGAAGTCGCCGAAGGTGATGTCTACCGGCGGGCAGTAGTCTAGTGAGCGGACACAGAGCCGGAAGAACTCGGCGGCAGTTTTCGACGCCTGCTCGGCCAGCAGCCGGGCGAGCGGAGCCGGGAGGTCCTCCGCGTCGCTGTTGCCGCCGCCCGCGCGGAAGATGCGGAAGAGGTCGGCCGTGCGCCTCAGGTAGACCGTAAAGTAGGCGTCGAAAACGGCCGCGACCAGGATCGAGCCGCGGAAGTGCGAATCGTTGATGCGCGTCTGGATGGTCTTCTGGTCGTGCCACACGTCGAGCGCCGACCGCAGGCCGCGCCTCATTCCCGACGCCTCGCCGAACTGCTGTGCCAGGTCGATGAGGGGATTGCGCATCTTCATCTGCGCGACGAGCGTATCCTTGGACTCTTTGGTCTCCTTGTCCCCGTTGGGGTCATTGGTCCCTTCGGCGTCCGATGTCTTCACGCCGCTTTGCGAGGGCGTGCCCTGACCGGCAGGCGCGGGTTGATTCTGGCGGATGCCTGTCGCCGCGGCGTCCGGCCTCAGCTCGAACTGGTAGAGCCGCCCGCCGGTCTTCTGAATTGTGTCGAGCAATGCTTCCTGGTGAGAGAAGTGGCTAAAGAGCGCCACCAGGTCCGCGAATCCCTCGTGGAAGGCCAGCACGTCCGGGTTGGTCGGCTCCGTGAAATAGCCGCGTATGCCGTCAATGATGGCGTGCGTGACCTCGTGCGCGATGATGTCGTGCGAGAGACAGGTGAAAACGCGCTGGCCTGGGAGATTCCGCCCCTGGTCCTTTTCCTTCGCGGCGAAGTAGCCGAAGAGGATGCCTTTGGCCTCCGGGCTATAGAACGCGTTGGCCTGCACCATCGCGTGAGGGTAGAGACGCAGAATCCAGATGTCGTCGCCCCTCCACAAGTCGCTCGGCTGTTTCTGGCCGTCGCCCACCTTTTGATGATTCCATCCGGGGGGCCGGTCGGCCCTGCGCCAGCGAATGCGGCGGCCCAGCGCAGCCTCGAACTTCTCGATGGTTTCCATCGCCACGGCGTAGACCATCTGCTGGTGAAAGCGCGGGTCGGATTCCGACGGGTCCAGGCCGTCGCGGGCCACGATCCGCAGGTCGTCCAGGTTCACCGGCGGGTAATACCGCTTGTTGGCAGCGTCGTAATCCACGACGGCTATCTTTCTGCCGACCGGCCCCGGTTTCAGATGCTTCTCCCACTTGATATTCACAGACATGACGTTGCCGACGAAGTTGCCCGCGCTCGGGTCGAGCGCGTAAACCCGGAGGGTCCGCACCTCCGGCTCCGCCAGGTCGGTCCACGACGGAGCGCTGGCCGCTGGCTCGTTAGGTAGCTTCCGGGGCTGCTGCTTCGTCCCGTTCTTAGTTGTGCTGGACTTACGGGTGGTCATTGACACTCCTTTTGGCTGGCCTGTCTTGACTCGATAACGAGAATTTGATTACCCGAGTTCTCGATTGATATTTTTCGTCTTAAAGAACAGGTTGTGCGCTGCACCGCCCGCGGCGGCTAAGACGACAGGAATCTTCGCCTGAGGACAGCAAAAAAATATTGGATTGGTTAGTTCCCGAGGCTGCAGCTAGCGAGTGCGAGGCAAAGCAGGCTCGTGAGAATTCGGCCCCTTGTGAAAAGCAACGGGAACATAATGTAAGCGGTGCGAAAAGTCAATGAAAATGAATCGACGGTGGCGGGAAGAAAAGTCAGAAGGATTCAGAGCAGGAGAGGCTTCGAACAGGGATGGACAGGAATGGAGCAGGATAAAGAAGAAAATCGTAAATCGTAAAAGGAAAAATAAAGCGCAGCTTTGTGCGGACCTGTACTGACAAAACGGCGCGACTTAGCTTATCGTGAATTCAGGTTAATCTCGCATGTGACTGCGGGTCAGGGTAACTAGCCCGACCTCCTTGCTTTGAGCCGGTGGACAGGTTTGAAACCGGCCCGCTTTTGCATTTGGCGATCAGCTAACCGCACCGCCTCTCAAAAAAAACATCCCGGCCTCAGGTCTCCTGTAACCAACCTTGAAGAATGGCGTAGCGCACGATGTCTATGCGGCTCTTCATGCCGAGCTTGCGCATGGCGTTGGCCTTGTGTACCTCGATGGTCTTGATGCTCAAATCCAGCCGCGCGGCAATCTCCTTGTTGCTGTGGCCCCACGCGATCATCCTGAGCACTTCGCGCTCGCGCTCCGAAGGCTCTTTCTGCGGCCCTAAGCCTCTGCCCGCGGACTTGGCCAAGTAGCTGCCGATGACCTTGCCCGTGACGGCCGGATCGAGGAAGGTCTGGCCCGAGGCGACCGTGCGGATGGCCGTCAGCAGCACGGCCGAGGCGCTCTGCTTGAGGACGTAGCCCGAGACGCCTGCCTTCAGCAGGAGCTGCAAATAGCCGTCGTCTGTGTGGCGCGTCAGCGTCAGGATTTTTGCATCGGGGCAATGCTTCCTGATGCGCTCCGTCGCCTGAAGGCCGTTGAGTTCCGGCATGGAGACATCCAGAACGGCCACGTCCGGCAGCAGCTCGCTCACCGCGGCCACCGCGGCGCGCCCGTCCGAAGCCTCGCCGACGCACTCCATGTCCGGCTGCGCGTTGACGAGCATCTTCAACCCCTCGCGCAGCACCGCGTGGTCGTCGGCGAGAAAGATACGCAGCTTGCTCATCTTCCCGAGTCTCCTTCCGTGAGCAGCCCGGCCGGGGCGGACTTGATTGGGACGCGGACGAAGATGGTGGTTCCTTCACCCGGCGTGCTCTCGACCTCGACCGTGCCGCCGACAAGCGCGGCGCGCTCGCGCATACCGATGAGGCCCATGCCGCGCTCGTCGGAGGCTTTGACGCTGTCAACGTCAAAGCCGCGGCCGTTGTCCTCGATGATGAGCACGGCGTGGTCGTCGCGGCGGTCGAGCAGCAGGTCAACGCTCGTCGCCCCGGCGTGCTTCGAGATGTTGTTCAGGGCCTCCTGCGCGATGCGGTAGAGGCTCGACTCGGCGAGCGGCGCGAGGCGCGCGTCACCTAAGCCAGCCGAGTGAAAGTTGACTTCGACGCCAAAGTGCTTCGACCACTCCTGCGCGTAGTTGCTGAGCGCGACGATGAGGCCGAGGTCGTCGAGCGCCGAGGGGCGCAGCTCCCATGCGAGGAAGTCCACATCCTTGTCGAGGCGCTGCGCTATCTCGGCCAACTCGTGGATCCGGTCCTTCAGTTTCGACCGCTTGCCAGCCTCTTCGCCGAGTCCTTCGAGCTTGAGGCGGAGCGCCGTCAGCGACTGTCCCAACTGGTCGTGCAGCTCGCGCGAGATGCGGCGGCGCTCGTCCTCCTGCGTGGTGACGATGCGGCGCACCAGTCCGAGCCTATCCTGCTCGATGCGGCGGCGCTCGCTGACCTCCTGGCGCATGGCGGAATTGGCCGAGGCCAATTCCGCCGTCCGCTCCTGTACGCGCTTGTCCAGTTCCGTCCAGGCGTTTCGCAGCTCGTCCTGCGCGCGCTTTTGCGCGGTGAGGTCGCGCGCGATCTTGGCGTAGCCGCGCCCGTGGTGCAAAGAGGCCATCACGCCGCTACAGTAGAAGCGCGTGCCGTCCTTGTGCATGTGCCAGCGCTCGTCCGAGGCGCGACCATTCCTGTCCGCCGTGCGCAGCTCCTGCTCGGGGACACCGGCGGCGCGGTCTTCTGGCGTAAAGATGATACTGGCCGGCTGTCCTATGACCTCCGCCGCCGAGTAGCCGAACATCTTCTCCGCGCCGATGTTCCAGTCCATGTAGCGCCCCTCCGCGTTGAGGAGCATGATGGCGTAGTCCTCGGTGGTCTGGACGACGAGGCGCAGGCGTTCTTCCGAGGCGCGCATCTCTTCTTCCGCCTGCTTGCGCTCGTGGATGTCTGTGAAGGTGATGACGATGCCGTTTATCTTGTCTTCGGTGGTGCGATAGGGCATCAGGCGCACGGTGAGCCAGCGCCCGTCCGCCGACGCCACCTCGCGCTCGATTGTCTCAAGAGTGTTGAGCAACCGCCCGGCGTCTTCAACCAGCCCGGCGTAGTCCAGTCGGTGCGTAACGTGCGCGAGCGGGCGGCCCACGTCGCCGGGGATGAGGTTGAAGAGCTCCTGCGCGCTCGGCGTGTAGCGGCGCACACACAAAGAGCGGTCGAGGAAGATGGTGGCGATGTGGGTTGAGGTCAGAAGGTTCTGGAGGTCCGAATTGGTGCGCGCGCTCTCATCTATCTTCTCTCGCAGCTCCGCGTTGAGCGTCGTCAGCTCCTCGTTGATTGCCCGCGACTCCTCCTTGCTCGTCTCCAGCTCTTCCGTGGCCGAGCGCAGTTCCTCGTTCATCGCCTGCAACTCTTCGTTGGAGGCCTTTAGCTCTTCGGTCGAAGTCTCATATTCCTCGATGGTGGCGCGCTGGCGCTGTAGCTCCTCTTCCAACTGCCGGACGACGGGGCCGAAGTCGCTCGCCTCGCTCACGTCGGCAGCGTTCTCCTTCTCGGCCTCGGGGGCCGCCTCTTCCTGCTCCTCGAAGACGACCAGCATGAAGCCTGGCGCCGCCTGCGCCGCGTTGAACGGGCGCACGGTGATGCGGATGTAAGTCGTCTCGCCGTCGAGATTGACGAGCACCTTGCGGGTCACAGCGCCCCGCGCCGCCATGATGAGGAGCGAGCGCAGCTCCGGCTGGAGGTCCGGGTGCGCCACCTTGAGCAGATTGCGCGACGGGTCGCCGCCCGCGAAGTGCAGGTAGCGCCCGGCATTCTCCGAGAGGTGTATGATGTCGTAGTCACTGTTGACGAGCACGCTCGGCGGGGCGAAGGCTTCGAGCATCCGGTAGTGAAGCTCGCCGAAGCTCGGGACCCCGGCGGGTGCGTCCGGCGGCCCCTGGAGTCTCGGCGGGCGCGCCTGCCAGACGCCGGCCTCGGGCATCACGGGCGCGCTCTTTAGCATGGAATCGTTGTCACGCCGCCTGAAGATGCGCTGCTTTTTTTCGACCGGCACGAAGAGGCCGGAGAGCCCGTCGGCTGACTCGGACGTGCCGAGGAAGAGGAAGCCGCCGGGCTTCAGGGCGAAGTGGAAGATTTCAAGGATACGATCCTGCATCTGGCGGTTGATGTAGATGAGCAGGTTGCGGCAACTGACCAGATTCAGTTTCGAGAAGGGCGGGTCGCGCAGGATATTGTGCGGCGCAAAAAGCACCATCTCGCGCAACTCGCGCAGGACGCGATAGTACTGCCCGTCCCTGATAAAGAAGCGCTTGAGCTGTTCGGGGGAAACGTCTGCCGCAATCGTGTGCGGGTAGATGCCGTTGCGCCCGACGGCGAGCCCCTCCTCGTCTATGTCGGTGGCGAAGACCTGAATCGTGGGCGCGTTCGCGAGCGATTCGGCGTGCCCCGCGAGCAGCATGGCGATGGAGTAGGCTTCCTCGCCCGTGGCGCAGCCCGGCACCCAGACGCGGATCTGGTCGTTGGCGTCCCTGTCCTCGAACAGGCGCGGCACGACCTCGCTTCGGAGGAGGCGGAAAGCTTCCGGGTCGCGGAAGAAGTTGGTGACGCTGATGAGCAGGTCGCGCAGGAGACCCTGCAACTCGTCCGGGTGCTGGCGGACGTGTTGGAGGTAGGCGGGGATGTCTTCCGACTCGGTGACCTGCAAGCGGCGCTCGATGCGGCGCAGCAGGGTGGCGCGCTTGTAGTTGGAGAAGTCGTGCCGCGTGCGCGCGCGCAGCAGCGCGAGCAGCTCGCGCAGCGCGTTCTCCTCTGATGTGGGCGACGGGGCTTCGGCGGGCGGGAGCGTGATGCGCTCGGCGTTCTGACTGAGCGAGACGATCTTGTCCGGGATAGAGGCGACGGGCAGGACGAAGTCCACGAAGCCGGCATCAATGGCGCTGCGCGGCATCTGTCCGTATTCCGCCTCTGCCGGGTCCTGCGCGATGGAGACGCCGCCCTCCTCACGCACGCGCCCGAGGCCGACCGAGCCGTCGGCGCCCGAGCCCGAGAGCACGACCGCGATGGTCCTCTCTTTGTAGGCGTGGGCGAGCGTGCGGAAGAAGAGGTCGATGGGCGCATGGCGTCCGTTCCCGGCAGCCTCGGATTCTTCGAGCCGGATGTGCCCGCCGACCAGCGAGACGTGCCTGTCGGGCGGGATGCAGTAAACGCAGTTGCGGTCAACGCGGACGGCTTCCGTCACCTGCATGACCGGCATCTCCGTCTTCATCTGGAGCACTTCGGCGAGGCGGCTCTCGTGGTCCGGCATGGTATGCAGCATGACGGCGAAGGCGAGCCCGCCCTCGGCCGGCATGTGCTCGAAGAAATGCATGAGCGCGTCAACGCCCCCGGCAGACGCGCCGATTCCGACAAGCATCAAGCCGTTTCTGTTGTTCCCGTTAATTTCCTGCATGACGATTTGACGGGCCGCTCCTCGCCCTCCCTCCCGCCGTGGACCCTGACCCCTTGTTTTTGAAGATCGCTTTTAACTTGAATTTAGACGACTCGCCGCCGGGCTGTCTCGGGGGTTGGTTTGAGTGCTTCGGCGGCGGGCTTTCCGTTTGAGAAGATTTTAGTGCAGTCGTTCTTTTATGTACAGACGCAGCACTCCCGACTGTGCTTTACTACCCGGTGTGGTATAAAGAGGTCATGAACTAGAGCCCCCCTTGAAACCTCTGGCCCCTTAACCTGCTCTCAAAACGTAGGGCGGGAGCGCCGAATGCAGCGAAAAGAGATCATCGTCATCGGGACTTCGTCGGGCGGGATAGATGCCATGAAGGCGTTGGTGTCAGAATTGCCGCCGGATTTGAAAGCCTCCATTTTCGTCACCCTGCACGTCGCCCCTACTCTCTTGGCATCCTACCCGAGATACTTGAGCGCGCAGGCCCTTTGCCCGCCTCGAACGCCAAAGACTGGGAGCGTATAGAGCAGGGGCACATTTACGTCGCCCCGCCAGACCATCACCTGCTGCTGGAGAGTTCCGGTTACATGCGCGTCACGCGCGGCCCACGCGAGAACCGCTTTCGCCCCGCCGTTGATCCGCTCTTTCGCTCGGCCGCGCACGCCTATGGGCCGCGCGTCGCCGGCGTCATCCTGACGGGCTGGCTGGACGACGGCACGGCGGGCTTGTGGGCCGTCAAGGAACGCGGCGGGACGACCATCGTCCAGCACCCGGACGACGCCTACGCCCCAGCCATGCCTCTCAACGCCATCAAGCACGTAGAGGTTGACCACATCCTCTCCCTGAAACAGATCGCGCCGCTGCTGGTGCGTTTGGCCAACGCCCCGGCGGGCGAGGAAGGAGCACGCCCCGTGTCGGAAGAGATGGAGACGGAAGTAAAAATCGCCAGAGAGGACAACGCACTGGAGAGCGGCATCATGAACTGGGGCGAGCCCTCCGTCTACGCCTGCCCCGAATGTCACGGCGTGCTCTTACAGTTGAAGGAGGGGAAAAACATGCGCTTTCGCTGTCACACGGGCCACGCTTACTCCGTGGACTCACTGCTGGCCGAGTTCGCGGAGAAGACGGAAGAGTCCATGTGGAACGCTATCCGCGCCATAGAGGAGGGCGTCCTCCTGATGCACGACCTGGCAAAGCATTTCGGCGAGCATCACGACGGCACGGACGCCGAAGCCTTCCTGAAGAAGGCGCGGGAATCACAACAGCGCGCAGAGCTCGTGCGCCAGGTCGTGTTGAGTCATGAGCACCTGAGCAAAGAGAGGCTAGAGCCTGTGGCGGAAGAGCGCTGAAAGCCCGCGTTTGAGATAGGAAAAGATTTAGACCCTTTCAAGAGTCGAAACGCTGCACTTGGCTTACCTGAGCAAATCATTCACGCAGTAGCTCGGAGCACCCCAGTTCCTCATACGCAATCATCGCCCGCTCTAAATTGACAGACCAGACACTCTCGCTCCTGCCTTGCGACCACTGCACCACCGGGACGTTCAGATTTCTGAGGCTTGACCGCCTGTAATCGTCCCAGCAATCCTCCCAACTGTAATTCACGACGCCGTGCCCCGTCAGGCCCTCGTGGTAGCGCCGCACCAGGTGCAGCTCTTCCTCCGCCCTCTGCTCCAAATCTCCGCCGAGGCCGATCATAAACGCCATGTCCCGCGCGCCAAGGTCCACGTGCCAGAGGTGCCAGTCGAAAAGCCGCACCCTCTCACTGTCCGCGTCGCGCGGGTAAAGAAAGTTCCACCAGTGCGCGTCCCCGTGCGTCACGGTCAACCCCTTCGCCTCAGTCAGGCGTCCCCAAATTTGGTACTTCGACGCGAGCAGCCGCTCATAGATTTTACGCCGCTCAGCGGACAGCCCGTCGCCCAGAAAATTCATGAAGCCGTGGACGTTCTTCTCCACTTCGCGCAGAAAAGAGGTCAACCAGACCTCGTCGAAAAGTTTTCCGATCCCTTTGCCGAGCCGCGGGTGCTCCCACCAGTAGGCGTGCAATTCGGCCATGCAGTCGGCGGCCAGCTCGCGGCAGGCGCGCGAAGGCAGGAGCGGCGGCTCCGGCTGAAAGTGTGTTTCGGACAAATCGTCCAGCAGTAGATGTGATTTGCCGGACTCCTCTGAGTACGCCGCGTCGTAGCAGCGTATGAAGGGCGGGTCGTCCATCGTGGGCGCGACCGTAAGATAAAACTCTACCTCTTGATTGTTGAACTCGGAATAGACCGACGGCGGCAGGTCGGGCCTGGATATTTTCAGGAACAAATTGGAGGGCAGAGAGGCGGGAGCATCCGCCGAATAATCGACTTCGAGGCGGGAGACGATTGAGAGGACGAGCATCTTGGTTAATTTATTGCGGACACTGATGACCGTGGCGCGCCCGAGCGAAGCGCTTTCGCGAAGCACACCTGTCAGCCACTCCGGCGTGGCCTGTTCGGGCGCGTTGATGACCATCTTCATCTCTTCTCTGACTATTTTCCGCCTGCGCGCGCCGCAGCATTCGTCTTTCACTTGACGAAGTTCTTCATTTCCCGCCGCCAAAAGCTAAATGATTCTAGCAGACGACGCGCACATCTATTCCGGGGTCTTCAAAGGAATGTGCAGCGGCATACCGCTTGCCCCATCCGAGAAACGAACGCCTCGGAAGGTGCTCGAATCTGATTGCTTAAGGAGAAGGAGACCTCTCATGAAACAGCTAAACCGCGTCGCCCCCTTCCTGGTTCTCTTACTCGCGGTGAATCTGACGGCTTACGCCCAGAGCAACGACCAAAACATCACCGTCACAGTCAAGCCCTCGCAAACCGTCGAGCAACGTGTGGCCGACTCCATCAAGGAGAGAGAGCTGCGCGAAGCGGCCGAAGCCAAACTCGCCGCGGAGAAGTCCGCGCGCATCGCGTCGAAAAGCCCGCGCGCGCTGCTCAGCCACGCCCAGACGATTTTCGTAGAATCCGAGACTTCCTACTTCGAGCCGATTCAGCTACAGAACGCCCTGCGTAAACGTTCCGAGTTCGAGGCGTGGGAGCTGGCGCTCTTGGACGGGTGGGACAAACGCAGTGTCGCGGACATCATCGTCGAAGTTGACCGCCCCCTTTTCACCTTCACCTTCACCTACAAGATTACGGACCGGAACAACGGCATACTGCTCACGACGGGAAAGGTGAC
>DATEMM010000164.1:0-5083 GCA_035275605.1 Pyrinomonadaceae bacterium | reverse complement strand
ATTTTTCACAGCAACACTTTTGCTTCCCCCGCGCGCGTCGAGTAAGATTCCCTTTCACCAATCCGACCCCGAGGAGCCTGGCCCGTAGATGATTAAGACTGTGGAATGGACGGACGAGGGCGTGCGCATGCTGGATCAGCGCATCCTGCCGACGGAAGAGAAATACCTGATGCTTCGCTCTTACGAAGAGGTCGCCGACGCGATCAAGAAGATGGTCGTTCGCGGAGCCCCGGCCATCGGCGTGTCCGCGGCGATGGGGCTGGCGCTCGGCGCGAGCCAGGCAGCCGTCTCGTCCGCCGCCGACCTTGAGCAGGATTTCGACTATTTCTGCGACGTGATGAGCCGGACCCGTCCCACGGCCGTCAATCTCTTCTGGGCCATAGAACGGATGCGCGCAGCCTTTCGCCGCGCCAGGGCGGAGACCGATGACGTGGAAGAGATCAAGCAGCGCCTCGTCCAAGAAGCGCAGGCTATCTTCAAGGAAGACATCGAAGCCAACCGGAGCCTGGGACGCTTCGGCGGCGAGTTGATTCCGGACGGCGCGACCGTCCTCACGCACTGCAACGCCGGCGCTCTGGCCACGGCCGGCGACTACGGCACGGCCCTCGGCGTCATCCGCGGAGCGCGTGACGCTGGTAAGCGAGTGGCCGTTATCGCGGACGAAACGCGTCCCTTCCTACAGGGCGCGCGCCTGACCGCCTGGGAGCTGGCCAAAGATGAAATCCCCGTCACCTTGATTACAGACAACATGGCCGGACACGTGATGAAGCAGGGCAAGGTTGACGCCGTCGTCGTCGGCGCAGACCGGATTGCCGCCAACGGCGACACGGCCAACAAGATCGGGACCTACATGGTCGCGGTCCTCGCGTACCAGCATAACATTCCCTTTTACGTCGCCGCGCCCGTCTCCACGCTCGACCTCACGCTCGAGACCGGCGAAGAGATTCCGATAGAAGAGCGCGATGCGCGCGAGGTCACGCACATGCGCGACCAGCAGCTTGCGCCCGATGGGATAGAGGTTCACAACCCGGCCTTCGACGTCACGCCGAACGAGCTGATTGCTGCTATAATCACCGACAAAGGTGTCGCACGTCCGCCTTACACTGTGAGCTTGCGCGAGCTTGTCAAAGACTAATTAACCTGTGCCAGGAGGCCCCTATGAGAAGAGCCGGCGTCCTCACATTCCTCAGCGTCCTTATCCTCGCATCTGTCGGAACCGCGCTCGGCCAGGGAAGAAAAGCAGAAGACAAATCGTCAACACCGCTTTTTCCTTTCGTCAGTCGCCTGGACGGAAAGGTCGGATTCATCGACGAAACGGGAAGAATAGTGATTAAGGCGCAGTTCGATCATTACCCGATTAAGAGAAACCCCGCCGAGAGTCTGTCGTCAACCCTGCGGAATTACCGCTTCTCGGAACACTACGCGAAGGTGCTTGTCGATTCCCTCATCGGGTACATAGACGAAACCGGCGAGGTAAGAATCAAGCCGCAGTTCGCCGAAGCAGGAGATTTCTCCGAGGGCCTGGCCTGGGTTTTGAAAGACGGCAAATACGGCTTCATCAACAAGGCCGGAGAGTTTCGCATCAATCCTACCTACGACGGAGCGGGAAACTTTTCCGAGGGCCTGGCGTGGGTCAGGGTGAATGACAAGTACGGGTTTATTAACAGCGATAACAAGGTCGTCATCGAACCGCAGTTCGAGGCGGCTGGAGATTTCTCGGAGAAGCTGGCGCGAGTCATGATCGGCGGAAAGTACGGCTTTATCAACAAAGATAACGAGCGCGTCATCAAGCCTCAGTTCGAGGACGCCGGAGATTTCTCAAAAGGCAGGGCGAGAGTCCGCGTTGACGGGCAGTACGGTTACATCAATGAGAAGGGGGAGCAGGTCATAGACGCTAAATTTATTAGCGCCGGGGATTTTTCCGAGGGTATGGCCGCCGTTCAGGATGCCAGCGATTATAAATACATTAATAAACATGGGGCCTTGGCGCTCGACCCCAAATCGAACGTCACACGCGCCTTTGAGTTCTCCAACGGGCTGGCCGCCGTCATCCTCTCCTCGAATCTTATTGATGAGCCCGCAACTAAAATCGGGGCGGTTTCAACCGCGAAAGGCGCTATCGACAATTCGAACACAACGCCCACGGAAGGCAGACTCGTCTACGAATACGGATACATCAACAAGAAGGGGGAGTTGATATTCCAGGGGTCTATGATTTTCGGGATGGGCCTTCCCAGTGGCCCAGGTCCCGCTATGGTTACTTACTTTGAAACCAAGAAAGTTCAAATCAACGTCAGGACCAACCCGAGGGTCGTTAAACTCTACGCCGTTCCCATCCTTAAATGGATGAGTGACCCCAACCTCATCAACAGCCAGGAGAAATTGTTGCGATGCTCGGAGTGTCTCAACACGAACACCCCTTACGTCGGGGAAATCTATTCTGACAATTACATAATCGTGTTCGAGCTGGACGGGAAGAAGTCTTCTCCGATAAGAAGAAACATCAATCGGGTTGAAACCCGGCCACGGTCTGTTTGCGTTGACCTGGCAGCGCAGCCCGTCCGCGAGTTAACGGATTGCGCGGAGCTGGACACGCACCGCTGAATGTATGAAGAAGGCTTATCTCGGACTGGCCGGTCTGACTCTGGTAATTCCGGCAATTATCTCCGCCTGGAAAGCGTGGAGGGAGCGCCTCGACCCGCCGAAATATTGTTCGTGGCTTGACGTTCTGGCCCCTCCACCCGATTACAGATTTCTCTTCTATATAGTGATCGTGGTGGCGGCCGTCCTGATCCTCATCCTCCTCAAAATAAACAAAGACCGACTCAAAAACTTTGACCGCTCGCAGGTGACGAAACGCATCATCGCCCTCGGCCTCCTTTCTTTCGCTTCTCTGCTGGTCTACGCCGCGCTCTCTCGCCAATGCGTCATCTGCCATGACACGAACGGGATTGTTTATTTCCCCTTATGGCTCAAAGGTGAGGCTGCGAACGTGGTCAGGGAGATGGGAGGAAGATACGAGACCCTCGATGCACTTGGCGAGACCAGTACGCCCAAACTGATACGGGAGATGCCTGGCTTTTCGCTCGCCATCAACGTGACGACCGCCCTCTTTTTGCTCGCCTACGCGGGGATTTTCCTGCCCCTGACAACTTTGCTCGGCCTGCTAACTTTTTACGAAGAGAAAAGCGCTCTCCCTGGCACAGTCGAGAAGATGATCAGGATTCTGTTCCTCGCGGCCAATCCAGGCGACACGGAGACTCTGAGAATTGACGAGGAGGTCCGTGAGATAGATGACAAGATTCGCAAGGCACAGTTCCGGGACCGCTTCGACCTGGAGCAACAGTGGGCCGTTCGCGTAGACGACTTGCAGGATCACCTTCTACGCTATCAACCAGACATCGTGCATTTCAGCGGCCACGGGAGCGAGGCGAACGAAATAATCCTGCAAGATGAAAGCGGGAACAGTCACCCGGTGTCAGCCAGAGCTTTAGGCAACCTCTTCTCCACGCTCAAAGGTAACACACGGTGCGTGGTGCTTAACGCCTGCTATTCCGAGCCACAGGCCCAGGCCATTGCCAAGCATATTGATTGCGTTGTCGGAATGTCTTCGGCCATCACGGACGACGCGGCAAGGAGCTTCGCCGCCGCCTTCTACAGAGCCCTCGCATACGGGAGAGACGTCCAGACGGCTTACGATTCCGCGCGCGTGCAAATTGAGCTTGAGAATTTGAAAGAGGAGGACACCCCGCGTTTGATTATCAGGGAGAGTTGCAAGGCTGAGGATATTAAATTCGTCTGATGGATGTAATTGGGTGAGTTTCCGTTTTCACGAGTCGGCGCAAAACCCCGCGCTTTGAATCGCTATCGCGCGAACCGGCTCTGCTTCCACCACTCAATGGTCTTCCTTAAACCCTCTTCGAGGCTGACGCGCGGCTCGTAGCCCAGCATCTCGCGCGCGCGAGTGATGTCCGCGAGGCTGTGGCGCACGTCCCCTTTACGCGGCTCCCTGTATTCGGCTTGAGCGTCCGCTCGGCCCGTGATGCTTTTCAGAATCTCCAGGAGTTGATTGAGCGTGGTCCTTTCGCCGCGCGCGAAATTGATGACGCGGCCGACGCCCTTGGTGGTCTCGGCCGCGCGCATGTTGGCCGCCACAACGTCCCCCACGTAGGTGAAGTCGCGCGACTGTTCGCCGTCGCCGTAGATGATGGGCTGCTCGTTGCTCAGGAGCACGCTGATGAAGCGCGAGATGACCCCGGAGTATTCGGAGCTGGGGTCCTGGCGCGGACCGAAGACGTTGAAGTAACGCAGGCAGACCGTCTCAAGATTGTAGGCGCGCGTGAAAACCTGGCAGTAGTATTCGCCGACGAGTTTGGCGACGGCGTAAGGCGAGAGCGGGTCGGGGCGCATCTCCTCAGCCTTCGGCAAGGTGGGCTGGTCGCCGTAGGCCGAACTGGAGGCTGCGTAGACCACGCGGCGCACGCCCTTCAACCGCGCCTGGTTCAAGAGCGCAAACGTCCCGTCCACGCACGCCACGTGCGTCTCCACGGGATTCTTCACAGAGCGCGGCACGGACGGAATCGCCGCCTCGTGAAAGACGACCTCGACATCCTCAAGCGCGCGCCGCAGAGCTTGCTCGTCGGCCAGGCTGGCCTGATGAAAGTCCAGCTCGCCTTTAATCTCTTCCAGATTCTCGCGGTGCCCCGTCGAAAGGTCGTCAATGACGCGCACGCGCGCCCCGCTCGCAATCAGCCCTTCGGCGATGTGCGACCCGACAAAGCCCGCGCCGCCCGTGACCAGTACGATTCCTGAAAGAGACATAAAAGCAGTGGTCAGTGGTCAGTGGTCAGTGGTCAGTCAGAATCAGTCTTTTAACTGACCACTGACCACCGGCCACTGACCACTTATCTTCCTACTCCGACGTAATCAAAGCCGAGGCCGCGCATGGCCGCGGGTTCGTAGATGTTGCGCAGGTCAGCGATCCTTGGGGAGCGCATCAGTGTGCGGACGCGCTCCATGTCCAGGGCGCGGAACTGGTTCCACTCGGTCATGAAGACGAGAATGTCCGCCCCTTCGACAGTCG
>DATEMM010000163.1:0-2952 GCA_035275605.1 Pyrinomonadaceae bacterium | reverse complement strand
AGTCACCGCGGGCTTAGTGGCATCTATCTGCGACTTGCGCTCTTCGACCGTCAGGATCGAGCCCGTCGCCGTGCGATTGCCGGTCGAGACGACGACGCACGCGCCCTGCAACTGGCTCAACACTCCGGCGAGCCCGCCCTGTAGATTGTTCTCCGACTCAGAAGCGATGGAGAAGGGAATGTCCGCCATGCGCGCGGAGGGCGGCGCGCTGGAGTTGTAGCTGACGGCCCCTATGCGCCCCTGGCCCAGATCGAGCACGACCATTGATTTGAGCACGTCGTCCACCTGCGACTGCTTGAACGAGAGATCGATCTCGGCGTGACCCGAGACGAGCCCGCGCCGCTCTATGTAGGCCACGCCGTTGCTGTAGAGAATCACCCGGCGGATGGGAAGCGTGGCCCCGCGCGACTCCGGAGCGGCCACGGCCGCAACGCGCTTGATCTGAGCCGGGCGAGGGTTTTTACGCACCTGCGCCTGGGCGTTGAGCGAGAAGAGAAGAACGGCCATGAGCCATACTTTGAGTTTCATTTGAAGGGCCTCCTGGAAGGTTGAAGAGAAAGAGAATCGTGGGGAGATTCCTGCTGACGGAGTTCGGGCGGCCGGGCGGTAAGCTTAAAGACCAGCCTTCTTGATGTCCCCTAATTGATGCGCCCTGGCGGGAAGTGGTTGACTCGCCGGAGAGGTGAATTAACCTTTCATGCGCCGGGGCGGAAGATGGTACAATCCGCCGCCCATGACCAAGTGCCCCGAATGCCGGTCGGAGATTCCCGACGACAGAAGCGCTTGCCCTTCCTGCGGGACGGCACTGGGAGATTCTATTACGCCGACGCAACTGCTCCCCGACCAAGAGGCCGCAGCTTCCGCCAGAGGGGGAAAGACGCAGCGCAAATCCTCCGCCAACTCCTCGCGCACTTCCACCTCGGCTGATTCAATTGACGACGCGGGGTTCACACCCGGCACCACGCTGGCCGCACGCTATCGCATCGTCAGCCTGCTCGGGCGCGGCGGCATGGGCGAGGTCTACCGCGCCGACGACCTCAAGCTGGGCCAGCCCGTCGCCTTGAAGTTTTTGCCTGAAACATTATCGGTGGACGGGGCGACGCTCGCGCGATTTCACCGTGAGGTGCGTGTGGCCCGGCAGGTCTCGCACCGCAACGTCTGCCGCGTTTACGACATAGGCGAGGTGGACGGGCAGCACTTCCTCTCGATGGAGTTCATCAAGGGGGAAGAGCTCTCCTCGCTGGTCAGGCGCATCGGGCGGCTGCCCGCCGACAAGGCCGTAGAGATAGCGCGCCAGCTCTGCGCTGGACTCGCCGCGGCGCACGACAACGGCGTCCTGCATCGTGACCTCAAGCCCGCCAACGTGATGATTGACGCGGACGGCGACGTGCGCATCCTGGACTTCGGGCTCGCGGGCCTGGAAGAAGAGTTTCGGGAAGATGAGACGCGCGCGGGGACTCCTGCCTACATGGCACCCGAGCAGATGAATGGCGAAGAAGTCACGGTCAAGAGCGACATCTATTCGCTCGGCCTGGTGCTCTACGAAGTCTTCACCGGCAAACGCGCCTTCGAGGCCCGGACGCTCGACGAGCTTCTGCGCTTGCGCAGGAGTGACGCGACTCCGACCAGTCCTTCCAACATCGTCAAAGAGATTGACCCGATGGTCGAGCGCGTCATCCTGCGCTGCCTGGAGACGGACCCGAAGAAGCGGCCGGCCTCTGCGCTTCAAGTGGCGGCCGCCCTGCCCGGCGGCGACCCGCTTCAGGCCGCGCTCGCCGCCGGCGAGACGCCTTCGCCCGAAATGGTCGCCGCTGCGCCGAAGGAAGGCGTGCTCCGCCCGGCCGTGGCCTTCACTTTCCTGCTAACCGTGCTGCTCGGACTGACGCTCGCCGTGCTGCTCTCAAAGAAAGTGTTCCTGCACCGTCATGTCCCGCTTGAGAAATCGTCCGACGTGCTGAAGGATCGCGCAGGCGAGATTACGAAGAGGCTGGGTTATACGGCCGCGCCAGCCGACACGGAATACAAGTTTTTTTATGACATAGACTACCTCTTCTACATACGCGACCACGACCGCTCACTGACTCGCTGGAACAGACTGGCTGCGGCACAGCCGCCCGCGGTCCGCTTCTGGTACAGGCAGAGCCCGCGCCAACTTGAGCCCTACAACAGCTTCGAGGTCAAGTCCGGGGACCCACCGAACGAAGTTCCAGGGATGGTGCTGCTCGCGCTCGACACGAAGGGGAGCCTCTTCTACTTCGAGGCCGTCCCGCAGCAGTTGGACGATGGCGCACGCGCGGCGGAGCCGCCCGACTGGTCAATCCTCTTTCGCGAAGCCGGTCTGGACCCGGCACAGTTTAAGGAGACGGTGTCGCAGTGGACTCCGCCGCACGCTTACGACGCGCGCGTCGCGTGGGAGGGCACGTACCCGAACTCGCCGGAACTGCCCATCAGAATCGAGGCGGCCGGTTATCGCGGCAAGCCCATCTACTTCGAGATCGTCAGCCCTTGGAAGGCTCCGGCGCAGGATGTGACACGCGAGGAGGATTGGGGCGAGAGTGTGGGGTTCGCGCTGGTGATCGCGGTCTTCTTCGGCGTGCTCTTTGTCGGGGCGTTTCTCGCCTGGAGGAACCTGCGCCTGGGTCGCGGCGACCGGCGAGGCGCGTTCCGGTTGGCGCTCTTTCTCTTCATTACGCGGATGATATTCTGGGCTTCGAACACGCACCACATACCGACCATCAATGAAGCCAAGAATTTGCTCGCCGCGGGTCTACAGTCGGCTGTCTTCTGGTCTAGCTTCGTTGGGCTGATGTACCTTGCGCTCGAACCGTTTCTGCGGAGGCGTTGGCCCGAGCGCGTCATCTCCTGGAGCCGGCTGCTGGCCGGAGACTGGCGCGACGCCCTGGTCGGACGCGACGTTCTGCTCGGCGCTGCCTTTGGCGTCGCCGCCATAGC
>DATEMM010000162.1:0-3544 GCA_035275605.1 Pyrinomonadaceae bacterium | reverse complement strand
CGACGGGCGCGGCGATGGTCTTTCGCCCGACTTTCGAGAAGACGCTCAACCGCTTCTCTTCCGAGCAGGCTGTGCCAGCCGAAAAGCCCGTCTCGACCCCTGCGGACGGGGCCGTCCCTCTTTCACTGGACGAAGCTCTACGCCTGGCCGAGTCCGCGACGCCCGGCGCGGTCATTACCTCTATCACTCTTCCGGCGACGCCCACGGCACCGCTCGTCGTCCGCCAGCGACAATCTTCCGAGTGGCACCTCGGCGGGAGGACCGTGGTTTACCTGGATCAATACAGCGGGGTAAGGCTACGCGTTGACAATCCTTTCCTAGCGCCCGCGGGCACGCGCGCCGCTAACAACCTCTTCACCATTCACACCGGCCGCCTCGGCGGCGATGTGACCAGAATTCTGCTGGTCTTTGTGGGCTTCACACCGGCCACACTGTTTGCGACCGGCTTCATGATGTGGCTCAAACACCTGGGCCGCAGCCGCCGCGGGCTTCAGGGACGTTCGCTGAAGGAGCGAGAGCCCCTGGCGGTCGAAGAGGTTTAAGAGGGGCGGCCGCGCCTGTGCGCTTCCGAACCTCATGGGTTATAATCCGCGCTCATTATTTAATTCGAGAGTGGACGCGCGCGCGTGGCGCTGATGGTCGCGGCGCTTAAAACAAGAGAAGAAGGGGAACCAGGGATTATGGACGCCGATAGGATTGAGCATTTCCGCAAGATGCTTTTAGAAGAACTCAGGCGGCGCACGGAGAACGTGCGCGGCGACCAGAGCGCCGCCCTCGAAACCGTTGACGACGGCGTCAAGGACAGCCTGGACATGTCGCTCCAGGACGTGAACCAGGAATTAATGTTGAGACTCGGCGAGCGCGAGTCGCAGGCAGTGGCCGACATCGACCAGGCGCTCATGAGAATGGATGAAGGAACTTACGGGGAATGCACGCGCTGCGGCAAGCCGATTGACGAGCGCCGCCTGGAAGCCATGCCGACCGCGCGCTACGACGCAGCGTGCCAGGCCGAGATAGAAGCGAGCCGCGGGACGGACGACAACCCGACGCTGTAAGCGTTTGAAATCTTAGTCTTCTCGCGCCCAGTGAGGTTTGGAAGTTGCCCGCTTCTGGTTACGGTCGTAGACATCTTTCTCGAAGACGAAAAGGCGCTTCTCTTTATCCCAGTTGTAATACGAAGTGTAGAAGCCGACCGGGGTCGCCGCGTTGTAATAACCCCTGGTGTAAAAGCCTGTCGCCGTGTGGCTAAACATTTTCGTAGAGTTGCTGTCGTCGCTGGCGAAGATTTCGCTGTCAGGGTTCCCCTCTTCCACGTCCAGCCTGGAGACGCGGCCATCCGGCGCGATGGTAAAGAGCCTGTACGCCCAGCCATTGCAACTGAAATACTGTCCGAGATTGAAATCAATCTGGCCGTCTCCGTTGTAATCATCGAACACGATTTGCCAGGGCTCGGCCCAGAATTCCAACCGCTCGAAGCCTCCCATCAATGCGTTAAGGCTCTGCTTGACCTGACCTCTCCCCCTGACTAACACACCTATCTCGAAACTTCCGGCAAACTTCGCCGACCCGCACATGCAAGAAGGACAAGTCTTGTCCGCCGGGTCATTGGCCTTATAAAACGTGCCGGAAGCCATGCTGATCGAGATTACGTCTTTGACCCCGTCGCCGCTGACGTCGCGTTGGGTATAGGTGATAACCTCCCTTACCCTGGCAGGCACGGCCCGCGGAATCATTAAGGTCGTGACGACCAACAGTGCGATTCGCTTCCAAGGGCAGGGGCGCACGGGGCTTACCTCTTCTCAATCAACTTTCAGGGTTCTCACCTTACGCTTTCGGGTGCGACTTGTCGTAGACCTCTATCAGCTTTTCCATAGAGACGTGCGTATAAATCTGCGTGGTGGAGAGGCGGGCGTGGCCCAGGAGTTCCTGTATGTCGCGCAGATCCGCGCCGCTGTCCAGGAGGTGCGTGGCGAAGGAGTGGCGCAGGGCGTGCGGGCTGATGTTGTGTATGCCTGCGCAGATGCCTATGTACTTGTCCACCATTCGCCCGACCGAGCGCGTGGTGATGCGCGTCCCCTGATAGTTCAGAAAGAGCGCCTGCGAATCGCGTTCTTCCAGGGGCGCGTTCTGCAAGAAGGCATTGCGCACGGTCAGGTAGTTGAGCAGGGCGTGGAGCGCCGGGTCGCCGAAGGGGACGATGCGCTGCTTGCGCCGCTTGCCCGTCACGCGCACCAGCTTCTCCCTAAAGTCCACGTCTTTCAAATCCAGCTTTGTCAATTCAGAGACGCGCACGCCCGTTCCGTAGAGAAGCTCCAGGATGGCGCGGTCGCGCTTGCCCAGGTCCGTCTCCGTGTCCGGCGTTTCGATGAAGCGAATGGCGTCCTCGACCGAAAGATGCACCGGGAGCTTCTTTTCCAGGCGCGGCGTGGAGACCAGTTTCGCTGGATTCAGCTCGACGACACCTTCCCGCACCAGGAATTGGAAGAAGGTGCGGAGCGCCGCGAGTTTCCGGGCCACGGAGGTCTTCTTCTTCTGCGCCGCGTGGAGCGTGGAGAGCCATTCGCGGATCGTGATGTGGTCGATTTGCCGTATGTCCACCTCGCGGCGCGCGCCGCCGTTCTGCGGGTCGGCGGGCGCAAGGTAGTCGTAGAACTGCATGAGGTCGCTCATGTAGTTGCGCAGCGTATGCTCGCTGACGTTGCGCTCGTAGCGCAGGTGCTCGAAGAACTGCGTCAGTAGTTGTTCGATCATAGGCGGTCCGAGTCTCTGAAAGATTTATTGAGCGAGGTTGAATTTATAAGTGATCGTGCCGATAACCTTGACGGGCTGGCCGGAAACGCTCGTCGGCGTAAAGCGCGCCAAACGAGCGGCGGCCACCGCGGCCGGGCGCAGAAGCGAATGGCCGTCCACGGCGCGCGCCGAGATTACTTTACCATCTTCGTCCAGCGTTACCTCCACCGTCACCACTCCGGCGGCGCGCATGCTCCGGGCGGCTGGCGGGTAGAAGGGTTTTGGCAGGCTGATGGCCTTGCCGTTGAGGACGCCGCCCGAGACGGGTTTCTGCTCGGCAGGCGTCGCCGGTTGTGTCGAATTGGAAGACGTAGGTGCTGAATTTGTGGTTGCTGAATTTGACGAAGCAGAGTTTGATGGAGCTGAATTTGACGCGGGCGGATTTTTATTTGAAGCCGGTTGATTGTTGCCTGCGGCGGGTGGCGTCGGCGTCGGCTCCGGCACAGCCCTGGGCTGCGTGGACGAAGCCGGAGCCGGTGCTGGTGTCGGCGCTGGTGTCGGCGCTGACGTTGGCGGCGGCTGCTCGTTCGTCTTCACCCTCGGCTCATCCCTTTTGACGGCGGGCTGCTCCGGGACAATCATCTTGAGGCCGCTCAGATTTGCGCCCCCCGTCTCGGGAAGGTCGCTCGAATCCGAGGGCCCTCTGCGATTGCTGCGAACGGGCGCTTCGACGGGCCGCGTGGGCTGTGCGATGTTCGCGGCGAGAGTTTGAACGCCATCGGTCTGTGGCGGTCGCTCCGGCGGAAGGAAACTT